>NZ_JBFSUR010000026.1:0-78620 GCF_041467535.1 Vibrio sp. 10N.247.311.47 | reverse complement strand
CATTGGCATCAATAGTCAGGTCACCGTTGGTACCGGAAATGGAATCGGGTGTGAAGGTATTATCTGGATTATCCACGTCAGTACTGGTTAGCGTACCTGAGGTAGTTACCGCTTTGTCGGTTTCATCGATGGCGACGGTCGCACTGCTGACAGTAGCGGCGTCGTTAGTGCCGTTAATCGTCACTTTGACCGTTGACGTTGTGCCATCAATAGACGACACCGTGAAGGTTTCTTCAACTTTATCGCCGACGTTTAATTGGTTAAACGCACTGTTGGCGGTGAACGACCAATGACCATTGGCATCAATAGTCAGGTCACCGTTGGTGCCAGTAATTGAATCCGGTGTGAATGCATTATCTGGATTATCTACGTCGGTACTGTTCAATGTTCCTGATGTCGTTACCGCTTTGTCGGTTTCATCGATGGCGACGGTCGCACTGCTGACAGTAGCTTTATCATTGGTGCCATTGATCGTCACTTTTATGGTCGACGGTGTGCCATCGATGGATGACACCGTGAAGGTTTCTTCGACTTTATCGCCGACGTTCAATTTATTAAACGCGCTGTTGGCGGTGAACGCCCAATGACCATTGACATCAATGGTGAGGTCGCCATTTGTGCCTGCAATGGAACCTGGCGTGAAGGTATTGTCTGGGTTATCCACGTCAGTACTGGTTAGCGTACCTGAAGCCGTTACCGCTCTGTCGGTTTCATCGATGGCAACGGTCGTGCTACTGACAGTAGCGGCGTCGTTAGTGCCGTTAATCGTCACTTTGACCGTTGACGTTGTGCCATCAATAGACGATACAGTGAAGGTCTCTTCGACTTTATCGCCGACGTTCAATTGATTAAACGCACTGTTGGCGGTGAACACCCAATGCCCATTAGCATCAATAGTCAGGTCACCATTGGTGCCAGTAATCGAATCCGGTGTAAACGCATTATCTTGATTATCCACGTCGGTACTGGTCAATGTTCCTGAAGTCGTTACTGCTTTGTCGGTTTCATCTATACTGACCGTTGCTGTACTGACCGTCGCTTTATCGTTGGTGCCATTGATATAAACATTAAGTTCAAATACCGATCCATCTTTTGTATGTATTTTAAAGCGCTCGGTTAGCGTGTCGCCATTATTCAGTTGTTCTATATTCGGATTGTTATTGTTAGCAATGTAAGACCAAGTGCCTTGACTCGTAAGTTTTAATTCGCCATAAGCCCCATGTAGATTCTCAGGCAAAAATGTTGATTCGTTGAAGTCTTTATCATCAACATGTAATTGACCGCCGGTATGTAAATGGCCATTTTGCACATTTACATCCTCATATATGGTTTTCCCCAGTCCCGAAGGAGGTGCACTAATATTTGCCTTTGAGGGGAGGTGTGGAGATTGACTGCTTACTACTGGATTATCATTAGTGCCTCTCACGTTGATAGTTACGTTGTGAGGTGTACCGTCGGCAGAGTGAACAGTGACGATGTCTGTCGCAGTTGAACCTTGGCCAAGTCTTTGAACTACTGGGTTATTGTTGTCTAAATTGTATGTCCACGCACCGTCTTTGGTGATGCTTAGCGTACCGAAATTGCTAGTTACTTGTGATGCCTGAAAATGATCTTCTCCAAGATCAGAGTCCGTTACCGAAAGCTGCCCTTGAACTTGTGTCGTTAAATCTTCAGTTAACGTGCCAGCATCCATACCCGTAATTACGGCATTGTCATCGTTGCCACCTATTGTCATATCGATCGTTTGCGGTGTGCCATCTTTGGTGTGAATTGTGAAACTTTCATGCAGTGAAGTGGCTGCGGTTAAAGCTTGAACATTAGAGAGCGAGTTATCAACTTGATACTGCCAATGTCCATCAGCATCGATAGTTAATGAACCATATTTACCTGAGATAACTTCCGGCGTAACCGAACTTTCATTTTGGTCAGGGTCTATGACATCGATTTTGCCGTTCGCATGTAACAAGCCTTGTGAATCAATATTGTGATCTTCTGTTACCACACCTGTTAAGTCTCCAGAAATATTTGGCGTGTCTTGCTTACCTGTTACCGGTATCTGAACAATGATGCTCGAGCCATTAGATAGATGTAACGCAAAATGATCAGTACATGGTTGGTGCTGGTTTAACAGGATGTATTGAGGAGAATTTGGATTCAATACGAATGTGTATTGACCATTTGCATCAACATGAAGCTCTCCGTACGTACCTTTTATGACTTCTGGCATAAAGGTGACGGGTAAAGCGGGTGTCGTCGGCGCATTTGAATTAGTCGGCTGACCGTTACTTCCTGAGGAGATAGTCGGCATCGATACCGAAGGAATGTAATGGACTTGCGGGTGAGAAAGCGTCGACAAATGATGAGAAGGAACCAAGTTAGAGCTCGAACCATGGGCGGCATGACTTGCACTTAAGGTTGAGTTTACGTCGTTGTCACTCGCCTGAGCGTCTTGGAGAGCAACCGCTGATGAGTCCGCCTTGCTATGGTCATCGGTGACATCTTTTTCGGTCACGTTATTTGCGGTTACTTGATCTGCAGCGTCGCTGGCATTGTCTATACTTTCTGCAGCAGCGTGTTTAGCCAATGATGGCAAAATCATCATGAGTGACTGAAAAAGTGGGATATTCACTTTTAGATGTGAATGCAGTCTGCGCTTCTTTTTTTGTGTTGGTTTCTTTTGTTCTAGCTTGTTACTTTTCTTATTTTTGATTTCTGTATTTTTCTTGTTTGCTTCGACGTTTTTTTTGTTAGCCATTTTTATCATCCGTGAATCGTGGTTGCACTATCTTAAGTAAAATACACAGATAGAGGTTTCGCTAGCTAATTGGATAATTTTTAAAGAAAAAACTGCAAAGTCGAAGAATTATCTCATTTTGATGAAAGAGAGGATGAATACTTTTTCAACGGTCAGGCAAATATCGGCACAATGGCATTGACCTTACCCTAAGGGTAACGTTTATAGTTGCGGTGTAAATTCAAAGGTAAGCTATGACAAACACATTCCGAAAAACTTGGATTATTGTTTTCAGCATCATTGCGATGTTGATGTCTAGCTATGCCTCAAGCTCCTCAGCCTTGATGACTGAAGTAATGATGATGGAAATGGGGTCGAGCAAGTCGGCTTGTTACCACAGCGATACTTCGGTTAATGATTCAATGGCGGGGTGTCATGTGATGAGTGAAGAAGTACACGCTGAAGACTCTAACATGAGTGCCCATGCTTTGATGGCTCAATGCGATATGTCTTCAATGAGCGAAGACGGTAGCTCGATGATGGGTAACCATTGTTCGAGTGTCGATTGCTGTGCCTCAATGTGTTCTGCAAGTCCCTATCCAATTCAGGCTGTTCAAGCCGTTGATCAACTTTCCTTTTCATTAGCTCGTTTTCAATCGGTCACGATTGGCCAGAAAGTCGCACGCGCTCAATCTTTGCTACGCCCACCTTCCGCATAAATCTATATCTAAAAATACAGCTCTATCAGTTAGATAAATCTGATAAGCCATTCTTTTTTATGCGCTAATTAGCGTTAGATATGGACATTCATTGTGAATATGAAACCAACAACCTCTGTGTTTGTCATGAACACGAGCTTAGTGGTTGCTGCTACCTTGCCTATGGCCTTGTTTTCAAGTGCTACGCTCGCGGCTACCACGGCGTCAGCTTCAAATGCTCAACACATTTCAGCACATGACCAAGCAAGCTCGACGCAGCAACTCAATACACTGATTGAGATTGCTTTAAGCGAAGATGGAAATCGCAAACAGTACTTTGCTCAGTCTCAAGCGATGCGAGAAACGGGCATTGCCAGCTCGACCTTAATGGATCCTAAATTAAAAGTTGGATTTGGCGGTTTGCCTGTCGATAGTTTTCAATTCGACGAAGACCCGATGACCAATATATCGGTAGGGTTGATGCAGCAGTTTGAGCGTGGCGATACGCTTAACCTTCAACAAAAAAAGGCAGGCCAACAGGCAGATGCTTTAGCTTTGCAGGTGCAAGCAAGAGAATTGACGGTTGCGAATAGCATGACGCAGCTTTGGCTTAAGTTAGGTTATCAGCAAAAGGCTGAGTCGGTGATTCGTCAAAATCGTCGTTTGTTGGTTGAGCTTGAAAACTATGTACAAACCAATTACTCGATTGGTAAAAGCGAAGCGCAAGATCTGCTTAATGCTCAGCTCCAAGTGAGCAAGCTTGATGAGAAACTTCAGGCAAACCAGCAGGTTCAGCGTCGTCTAATCTCTCAGCTTTCTGAATGGTTGGGTTCTGATTGGCTAGGCTCTCAGGTTCTTGATTCTCAGGGCACACTGAATGCAACTAACCAAATCGATTGGTCATTGTTGGAAAGCAAATTAGCGACCAATATCGATTCAACCAAGCACTACCAGCTACTGACTGACCATCCTTTGGTTAAGATCTCCGATGTCAGTATTTCCTCCAATCAAACTCAGGTCGAGTTAGCCGAGCAAGCTTATACCCCGCAGTTTGGGGTGGAAGTGATGTATGCACACCGTCAAGCCAATAACATGGCGGGTGAACCAGCTTCTGATCTGGTGAGTGCTTATCTGACAGTCGACATCCCGCTGTTTACAGGGAACCGACAAGATAAAAACTTATCGGCTGCTCAGTATCAAGTTGGTGCGGCTAAATCTCAAAAAGACACCTTACTTTCCCAAATGAACGCGCAAGTGAACGCATTGCTGGTGGACAGATCAAATCTGATCCAGCGATTAGATCGCTATCAAACGTCCTTGCTTCCTCAAACTGCAGCACGAATCAGTGCGGTTGAGAGGGGCTATCAAAACAATACCGCTCAGTTTAACGATGTCATTTTAGCAACGACCGATGAGCTGGCGCTTAAGTTAGAGCAACAACGTTTGATCACCGATCTCAACATCGTTAACAGCAAACTGGCGGCGTTAGTCAGTGGCTTTGAATACCAAGTAAATCAACCACAGCTTGTAACCACAGAGAATCAGTAAGGGATAGATAATGAGTTCAGTAAAAGTAGCAACAATCGCTTTATTGGTCGGTGGTGCATTGGGTTTTGGTGTGAACCATTTTCTGATTAATCCAGCACACGACATGTCAGCAATGGCAACGAGTACAGGCGCAGATGTAAGTAAACAGGCCAGCGATGAGCCTTTGTATTGGGTAGCTCCGATGGACCCAAATTATCAGCGTGATAAGCCGGGCCAGTCGCCAATGGGGATGGATCTTATCCCTGTGTATGCAGACGATGTGAACGGCGGAGCTAAAGATAAGCCCGGAACCGTGTTTATTGATTCTTCCGTGGAAAATAACCTTGGCGTGAAAACCGCACAAGTCACACGAGAAGCGCTATCACCGCGCATTGAAACCGTGGGTTATGTGGCGTTCGATGAAAGTACATTGTGGCAAACCAACGTAAGAGCAGCTGGTTGGGTTGAGAAGCTCTACATCAACGCAGTGGGTGAGAAGGTAAACAAAGGTGATGTACTTTTCACACTCTATTCTCCAGAGCTTGTTAAAGCACAAGAAGAGTTGATCAGTGCTTATAAAACGGGTCGTAAAGGTTTGATCAAGGGCTCGACTGAACGCTTGGTCACCCTAGGTGTAGATAAAGCGCAGATACGATCCATCGCTCGTAAAGGGAAAGCCTCGCAAACCATCGAAATCAAAGCGCCTGCGGATGGTGTCATCGCTAGCCTGAATATTCGAGAAGGTGGTTATCTTTCACCTGCACAAGCGGTGATCAGTGCTGGCCCATTAGGCGAGGTATGGGTTGATGCTGAGGTGTTTGAGCGCCAAGCACACTGGATCTCATCAGGCAGCAATGCCGAAATGACACTGGATGCGATTCCCGGTAAGGAGTGGCAGGGCAACGTCGATTATGTCTACCCAATTCTGGACCCGAAAACTCGAACCTTGCGCGTTCGTTTGAAGTTCTCCAATCCCCATGGCGAGCTTAAGCCAAATATGTTTGCAAATATTGCGCTGAAACCCATTAGTGATGAAGCGGTTCTTACTATCCCAAGATCTTCGGTGATTCACTCCGGTGGTATGACTCGAGTGGTGATGTCAGAAGGTTCTGGCAAGTATCGCTCTGCTCGTATTGAGGTTGGTCGTGAAGCTGGCGAAAAAATAGAGGTGCTTCAAGGGCTAGAGCAAGGTGAGAGTATTGTCACTTCTGCACACTTCATGTTGGATTCTGAATCGAGCCAATCAGCTGATCTGTCACGCATCAATGGTGTTGAGGAAGAAGCGGAAACCGTATGGGCAAACGGTGAAATTTCCGATGTTATGCAAGGCAGCCGTATGGTGACGATTAACCATCAGCCTGTTCCAGAATGGGATTGGCCGGGCATGGTGATGAATTTCACGTTTGCGGAAGGCTTAGACATGAGTGACGTGCAACGTGGTAAGGCGATTGATTTTGAGATGAGAAAGACAGAGTCAGGGCAGTACGAGGTTGTTGATTACAAGGTCAACAAACACAAGATCGCAGGCGAAGTTTGGGTAACGGGTGAAATCACTATGTTGATGGCTGATTTTGGCATGATCACTGTAAAACATCAGCCAGTCCCAGAGTGGAATTGGAAAGCGGGTGAAATGAATTTCCAAGCCAGTGATGACCTTGATTTATCTGAGTTTTCCGAGGGTCAAACCATTCAGTTTCTAGTGGCGAAGCAAGGTTCTGATTACGTGCTCAAATCTCTCGAACCGACGAATAGCACGGGTGAGGGCGAACTATGATCAATGCAATCATTCGCTGGTCTATTAGCAATCGCTTCTTAGTGCTGGTTGCCACTGTAGCCATCGTATTTGGCGGCTTATACAGCGTTAAAAATACACCTGTCGATGCCATTCCTGATTTGTCAGATGTTCAGGTGATCATCAAAACCAGTTATCCGGGGCAAGCGCCGCAAGTGGTCGAGGATCAGGTGACTTATCCATTAACCACCGCCATGTTAGCTGTACCGGGTGCTGAAACGGTTCGTGGCTACTCGTTCTTTGGCGATTCGTATGTCTATATCATCTTCAATGATGATACTGATATGTATTGGGCGCGTTCTCGCGTGTTGGAATACTTAAGCCAAGTGGCGCCTAATTTGCCATCAAGTGCTAAGCCAACATTAGGGCCAGATGCAACCGGTGTGGGTTGGGTTTACAGCTATGTATTGCAAGACAAAACTGGTCAGCACGACTTAGCGGAACTCCGTAGCCTGCAAGATTGGTTCTTGAAGTACGAGCTACAAACCGTAGATGGTGTATCTGAAGTCGCGACCGTTGGCGGTATGGTGAAGCAGTATCAAGTGCAGATTGATCCGGCCAAATTACGTGCTTATGACCTAACGCTTCAACAGGTCAACAAAGCAATCCAAGATGGTAATCAAGAAACCGGTGCGTCTGTTGTTGAGATTGCGGAAGCCGAGCACATGGTTCGTACGACGGGTTACCTGACAAGCATTGAAGACATTCAATCTTTGCCGCTAAAAGTGACTGACAAAGGTACTCCTTTGTTATTGGGCGACATTGCTGACATTAACCTTGGCCCACAAATGCGTCGTGGTATCTCGGAACTCAATGGTGAGGGCGAGGCGGTTGGCGGCGTTATCGTGATGCGCTTTGGTGAAAATGCCAGTGAAGTGATCGACTCGGTTAAATCCAAACTCGCTGAACTGCAAGCTGGCTTGCCTGATGGTGTTGAGATTGTCGCGACTTATGACCGTTCGACTTTGATTGATTCAGCCGTTGAAAACCTTTGGAAGAAGCTGGCTGAAGAGTTCATCGTGGTCGCCGTGGTGTGTGCGCTGTTCTTGTTCCATATCCGCTCATCACTGGTTATCGCACTAAGCCTGCCTGTTGGTATCTTGGGTGCATTCATTGTGATGCATTGGCAGGGTATTAACGCCAATATCATGTCTCTTGGCGGTATAGCGATTGCGATTGGCGCCATGGTGGATGGTGCCATCGTGATGATCGAGAACGTTCATAAACACATTGAACGGACTCCGCTCACTGACAAAAACCGTTGGCAAGTGATTGGTAAGGCAGCAGAAGAAGTTGGCGCGCCGCTGTTCTTCTCTCTGATTATCATTACCTTGAGTTTTGTGCCTGTGTTCGCGCTAGAAGGGCAAGAGGGCAAGATGTTCTCGCCACTTGCGTTTACCAAGACGTATGCGATGGCCGCAGCGGCGGGTTTGGCTATCACGCTTGTGCCTGTGCTAATGGGTTACTTCATTCGCGGTAACGTGTTGCCTGAACACAAAAACCCAGTAAACCGAAGCCTAGTGGCGATGTATAAACCGCTTCTGAACCTCAGCCTCAAGTATCCCAAGGTGATGATTGTTATCGCACTTGGCTTAATGGCGTCTGCTTATTACCCAACCAGTAAGCTTGGTAGTGAGTTCATTCCTCCTTTGGATGAAGGGGATTTGATGTACATGCCAACCACGTATCCGGGCATCTCAATTGGTAAAGCGCGTGAGTTGTTGCAACAAACCAACAAACTCATCAAAACCATTCCAGAAGTCGAAACCACGTGGGGCAAAATTGGTCGAGCAGAGACAGCAACCGATCCTGCGCCACTGACTATGATTGAAACGGTTATTCAGCTTAAACCGCGAGATCAGTGGCGTGACGGTGTCACTACGGAGTCTCTGCGTAAAGAGTTTGATGATCTGATTCAGTTCCCAGGTTTAACCAATGCGTGGGTTATGCCAATCAAGACTCGGATCGACATGTTAGCGACCGGTATTAAAACGCCAATCGGAATCAAAATAGCAGGGCCAGATCTGAGTGTTATAGAGGACATTGGCTCTCAGCTCGAACCTATCTTAAATGGTGTTAGCGGTACGGCTTCTGTGTATGCCGAACGTGTGGCTGGTGGTCGCTATGTCACGATAGACATCAAACGTCGTTCTGCTGCGCGATATGGCTTGAGCATTAAAGAAGTGCAACAGGTTATTTCGACTGCGGTTGGTGGCATGAACGTGGGTGAAACCGTTGAGGGGCTAGAGCGTTATCCAATCAATGTTCGTTATCCACAAAGCTATCGTGATTCTGTCGTTAAGTTACAGAACCTACCGTTAGTGACACCAAACGGTGCTCGTATCGCGCTTTCTGATGTCGCGGATATTCGATATGAAGATGGCCCTCCGATGATCAAAACAGAGAATGCGCGTCCTAATGGTTGGGTGTTCGTGGATATCGAAGGGCGTGACCTTGGTTCTTATGTGGCAGAGGCACAAAAAGTCGTTACAGATCAAATTGTTTTGCCTGCGGGTTACTCACTGGCTTGGTCTGGTCAATACGAGTACATGGAACGCGCCAAAGATCGCTTAAGTGTGGTCGTGCCTATCACCATTGCCATCATTATGTTGCTGCTGTATTTGAGCTTCCGCCGTGTCGGTGAAGTGATGATGATCATGCTGACATTGCCACTCGCAATGGTGGGTGGTTTATGGCTGATGCATGTCCTCAATTACAACTTCTCGATTGCGGTGGGTGTGGGCTTTATCGCCCTTGCCGGGGTAGCTGTTGAGATAGGCGTCATTATGTTGGTCTACCTAAACCAAGCATGGCACTACAAAAAATTGGATGCGGAGCAGAACCAGCAAGCACTTCAGAGTGAAGACTTAACGGATGCGATTCGTGAGGGTGCAGGACTGCGTGTTCGCCCAGTGATGATGACAGTACTTACGGTGATCATTGGCCTCATTCCAATTATGTATGGCGAGGGAACGGGCTCTGAAGTGATGCAGCGAATTGCCGCGCCGATGATAGGCGGAATGGCGTCGGCACTGTTGCTTACCCTACTGGTGTTGCCTGCAATCTTTAAGCTCTGGAAACAGCGTGAGATTATGCATAGCCAAAACGAGACAAACAAATAACGTATTGATTATTAGCCCTTACTTACCAAAACAGAGTGAGTAAGGGCGTACCACATGAACATTTGAAACTAACAAATAAATAACTGAATTAATCTAAGGAACGATCATGAAAAAGACACTTATTGCGATTGCACTGACGTTAACTACTGCAACGGCTTTTGCTGAAATGGACCATTCGAATATGGACCATTCGAATATGGACCACTCGATGATGAAGAGTGGAGAGATGGATCATTCAAAAATGGATCACAGCATGATGAAGGATGGAAAGATGGACCATTCGATGATGAATATGGAAGGCATGTCTGAAGTGGGTATGCCTGCGACAGGCGCAAAGCCGGATAAAGTGGTTCATGTTCTGCTAAGTGACGATATGAAAATTACCTTTAAGAACAAGGTCGAAATTGAGCCGAACGATGTGGTGCAGTTCGTTGTGATGAATACGGGCAAGATTGATCACGAATTCTCGATTGGTTCTGCTTCAGAGCAGCTAGAGCACCGTGAAATGATGAAAAACACGGGTAATCACGCCCATGACTCGGGTAGCACAGTTACAGTTAAGCCGGGTAAAGCGAAGCAATTGCTGTGGCATTTCTATGGTGATAATAACGTAGAGTTAGCGTGCAATATCCCTGGTCACGCTGAAGCGGGTATGGTGAAGTCGTTAACGCTTTAGACGTTAATCAATAGCGCTTTGTTGAATTAGAAATTCAATGAGGGCTAGAAAATTAAAGATAAGTCTTAACTTATACCTAAAGCGCTTTGCTGTGAGGGATTCGCTGAGGCTTATCTTTATTTATAGTCACTGTAGCAAGATAGAAGTTTCAAGCAGATGGTGTGCTTCGCCGCTCAGATGCGGTAGCTCTGCCATGATCTTTTTAAACTTGTCATCGATTGACTCTGCTTCATTCAGCGATCGAAAAGCCAGTACAGCCTGTTCAGGCTCGCTGTTCACATAACCTTTCAATGTATCTAGCTGAATTTTATTGGCATTTTCAACTTTTGCTAACGCGACATTAATTGCTTCGATGTTAATTGTTAACTCATTGATTTTAAACATTTTTATTATTTTGTGGGTTGTTGCTAATGCGCGCACATTACCACAATGATTTTTGCAGATATTGACCAAGATTATTAAATTGGAACAATTTTGAAAATCATTAAAAGCTGAACTGCAATGTGTGATTTGGATAGGTGTCAGAAATACGAAGCAATTTAAGGAGTTAATAGCTTTGGTTGGTCACTTAGCGTTGATTCGTCAATCTAAGCTTAAATAAAATAAGTTTAGTCAGTATAGATTTAATGATTATGGACTTAGCAAACGGCGAAAATTTTTGAATAGGGTGTCGCTGGAAGAAAGTGCGTAATGAAGCTTAAGGAGAAGTTGGAGCGTGCAGCGGGAATCGAACCCGCATCATCAGCTTGGAAGGCTGAGGTAATAGCCATTATACGATGCACGCACATCGTCTTAACGAGTTTGATAATGCCACATCTAACTGAAAACGAAACCTTTTTCTTTCATTTTTATTCTAAGTGCTCGCATAACCACCACTCCGCTAGTTTTTCCATCATGTTCGGCGCTTTCAGAGTGAATAAAACGTGACTAAAATCTCGTTAAAAGGAGGGCGAGAAATATTAGTAGATGTCATGCTGCTTTTTGCGATAAATCCGAGTCAATTTATAAACACGCTTTGGTGGTGCTTAGTTGTCATAAATCTCATGAAAATTAAGGAATTTGGAGTGTTAACATAAACTGATTTTTATTTGTGTTTTGGCGTCCACTAATAACAATCTGAATGCATAAATTTAACTTATCAGCCTGTCAAAACATTCAGTAAACTAATCCCAAATGAGTAGAGTTATAGGCACTTATAAGCCTTTGCAGAAAAAAGTAACGAGTTCAGTTGATAATTCACGCAAAAGTCTCGTCATTCCGTCTATCGTTTGGTACATTTGCCGCACATTTTGTCTCCCCTAAAATTCCCATGCCTTCTCAGTTCCGAATTAACAAAATTGTTGAAATTGGTGACACTCTTCACCGCAGTGGTTGTGCTCCTTACAAGCTAGAGAAATACACTCAATTCTATGCAAAAAAGCATGGTGTGGATGTGATGATCCAAGCAACGCCAACTGCGATTAACTATCAATTTCCAGACGATAACAACGCCGTTATTCTTAAGCGTCTAAAGCCTGCGTCAATTAACCTGAGTTTGTTGGCCAATACGATCATTCGTATTAACCAGCCAAGCAGTGAGCCTGTACCAGAACCTGTCGGTTACTCAAAATTTGTGACTGCACTTGCCAATATGGGTATTCCGCCTGCTTATTTGATGCTGGTGGGCAGTACGTTGGAAGCGGTGGGCTTTTCTGCGTTATTGGGTTTGATGGTGTGGGTATGTCAGCAAGTTCTTCATTCACGTCGTGCTATCGCGGTTGAGTTCATCTCGGCACTGCTAACCGGTATCTTCGTGGCGTTTCTGGCGAGCACAGGGTTGCCGATTCCGGTGTGGGCGTTGTGTATCGCCTCGATTGTCTTGTTTGTCCCCGGGTTATCCATAGCTAACGCATTAGAATGTTTGGCGTTTAATGACTTGGTTTCTGGTACCAGCTTGCTAGGGCAGAGCGCCTTAACCCTGATTAAGCTGTTTGTCGGGATTATCATGGGGCTCAACATCGGTGAAGCGATATGGGGACAAGCGGTCTCCATCGACTATACCAACGCGGTACCGATGTGGATGCACATATCTGGCTTGGTGCTGATCTCTGTGTCTATCGGTGTGATGTTCAATGCTCGCCCTAAAGACATCTTACTTGGTTTGCCAGTTGCCGTTCTCGGTATGTGGGGCCCATTCTATCTAGGTTTTGATAGTGGTTGGGTTGTCGGCACTTGGGTGACGACGGTTCTTATTACTTTGTACGGAACTTGGATTGCCAAGAAGATGGAGCTCACGGGTTCTATTTATATCGTGCAAGGGATCATCATCTTGGTTCCGGGTAGCCGAGTATTAGTGAGTGCCAGCCAGTCGGTGTTTGAACAATCGATTTTGCCTATCCCGAGTATTGGTTTATCGGCGTTATTCATGTTCTCGGCAATCGTGGCAGGGCAAATTACCGCTTACTCGATTTACTCACCAAAAGTCGAACGTTAAGCCGTTCCGCTTTTCAAACCTTTAAACAAACACAGCTTAGCGGCTGTGTTTGTTCGTTTTAGGTGCTGCTCTTTTTTGAAGACAATTAGCTCTCCGTAAAACTTGTTAGATTTATGCTCGCTAAGCCTGACAAGAGCCATTAAAATGGAACAAATTCTATTTAAATTAAGTATTAACGTATGTCTCTACCTCCTTGCCCGCAATGCCAATCTGAATATGTTTACCCAGACCAAAACAACCTAATCTGCCCTGAGTGCGCCTACGAATGGAACCCAGAAGAAGAGCGTTTAGAAAGAGAAGCCGCGCGTGTTAAGGACGTGAATGGCGTTGTATTGGAAAGTGGCGATAAAGTTACCTTCATTAAAGATCTAAAAATTAAAGGCAGTTCTAGCGTATTGAAAATTGGTACTAAAGCTGTGATTCGACGCATCAATGAAGGCAAAGATCACCAACTAGATTGCAAGCTGGATGGTGGCGGTGAAATGCTGGTTACGGCGAAGTACGTTAAGAAGCAGTAACCATTGTTTCAAATAATTGTCGTAAATCTTCAATAAGTTTAAGTCGCTTCTCGACATACTGATTCGCATATTAAAACGCAATAATTTTAGAGAATTAAGATGATTAGAGAGTACAACCCAGCTGATATTGAGGTCGTTTTAGATATTTGGTTAACCGCCTCGATCAAGGCGCATGACTTTGTGGCTCCTGAGTTCTGGGAGTCTCAAGTAGGTAATATGCGCGACATATACATTCCTGCATCAATAACTTACGTGTATCAAGTAGACGGTGAGGTTTGTGGCTTTTATTCGCTTTATGAAGGTATCTTAGCGGCGATATTTGTGAGCCCACAGCATCAAGGCTGTGGTGTTGGTAAGCAACTTATCCAACACGCGAAGCTTGAATGCCCGAATCTGTCTTTGAATGTGTATAAAGAGAACCAAGCGACCATTGAGTTCTACTTGTCTCAAGGTTTCTCTATTGTGAGCGAACAAACTGATGAGCACACAGGACATCAAGAATACACCATGCACTTATCTTAAGCTTGATAACTAAACCCGGTAGAAAAGTAACAGGAATCAACATCATATGGACATGGTTAAAGCTGCTCTTTCGCATTCAACAAGAGCTGCTCAGTCATCAGATTATGAATTTCTGTTCGAGCTTAAGAGGGCCGCTGAGTTCGAACCTATCAAGGCCGTATTTGGCTGGGATGAGCAGGTTCAACGAGATATACACGCTGAAGAGTGGGCAGAAGAACGGCCTGAAATCATTGAATATCAAGGTCAAGCGATTGGCAGTGTGTTGTTGCAAGACAAAGGCGAGTACTTCTATTTTTGCCGATTCTTCTTATTGCCTGAGTATCATGGAAAGGGCATCGGCAGCCAAGTACTGAAAGATTGCTTAACTAAGGCTGACAGCCTCAATAAACCCGTCGAACTTTGTTACCTGCAAGGTAATCGAGTTGGGGAGTTGTACTTGAGGTTTGGCTTTGAAATCACCTCGCAAAACGAGCAGTTTGTCTATATGTGGCGTAAATAGACACTCATTCAAAATGATCACACCGTGTCGGTAACTTGATAGGCACCTGACACTTATCTAACGTAAAACCTTGTAAAGCTCCCTATGCTTGATGACTAAGCGATTACACTTAGAAAAGATCGAGCGTAAGGGAGTGTGCAATGAATTATTACCCGACTTCAAAAATCGTGGGTGAACAAAGGTTTGGCTTTGGGCCCAAACTAGGTCAAACAACCTATTATTCTCCTGTAGAACAGTTGGATAAAAAGCCATTCGTTCACCAAGCTATACAAGACTTACCGAGTACTGAATCTACTCTGATTAAAGTAGGAGAGAATCGTGTACAACGAATGAAGGCCAAGGGTGACGAACAACAGATGCAAGCCACGAAGAAAGAAGCGCAGTCTTTTCTTCGAACGCAGTATCGACAACAAGCTCAAGCTCGCCACCTACAAAGTGTTGAAACTCCTTATGGTTTTCAAGAGCGCATCATTCAGTTTTGGAGCAATCACTTCGCCATCTCGGTCGATAATCGAAAACTGATGCCCTTGGCCGCCAGCATTGAAAACGATGTGGTTCGCCAGCATTGGAATGGTAACTTTGGCGAGATGCTGATGGCTTCTTCTAAACATCCTGCGATGCTTCTGTATCTCGACAATCAACTCTCGATTGGTCCCAATTCAAAAGTCGGAAAGCGCCGTAATAAGGGGCTCAATGAGAACCTCGCTCGTGAGATCTTAGAACTCCACACTCTTGGCGTTGACGGTTCTTATACTCAGCAAGATGTTATTGCTTTAGCAAAAGGCATTTCAGGCTGGGGCATTAAATTCAAATCTCCTGATGCTGGTTTTCGATTCGCTAATAATCTGCATGAGCCAGGAAGTATCACACTGCTTGGAAAGTCCTATTCTCAATCCGGGGTCTCGCAAGGAGAGTCGTGTTTAAAAACCTTAGCGACCCACAAAGACACTGCTGCGCACTTGGTTGATAAGCTTTGCCAGCATTTCATTGGCGACATATCTAAAGAACTCTCAGAGCAAATGGTTGCTGAATATCTGAAAGGCGAGGGAGATTTACTGCCTATCTATCGCTTGTTATTGAACAGCGCTGAGGCGAGTAAACCTAACCCTAATCGTTTTAGACCGCCGAAGGAGTGGCTGTTTGCCGTTCTTCGTAGTGCCGATATTTCTTTAAACGAGAAACAGGCATTCAATGCACTCAACAATTTAGGGCAGCCTCCTTTTAAACCGGGTTCACCTGCAGGCTGGTCGGATCAAGACAGAGACTACAATAGCCCTTCGGCGTTGACTCAACGTATGCAAGTTGCGAATAGGCTTGCGTCTGCTGCAATAAAATCGGCTAAAGCGTCAGGAGTTAAGCCGAAAGCGGTAGTGGATAAAGTGATCGCGGGTTTATATGGCGATGCTATTGATGAACACACCCAAATTGTATTGAACAAAGCCGACAGCGCTGCAATGCAACTTTCCCTGTTGTGGCTAAGTCCGCAGTTTCAATATCGTTAGGAGTGGGTATGAAAAAGTCAGATTGTTCTCAGAATAAAGCGCCACATAGTATTAACCGCCGCCAGTTCATGGGTATTGCGGCGGCTGTTGGCGTCAGTGCGATGCTGCCATTTCCAAGCTTTGCCAAAACAGGTTCAGACAATATCTTCATTTGGGTATCACTGCGTGGCGCGATGGATGGTTTAAATGTTGTAGTGCCGCATGCCGATCCGGATTACTCTAATTTGAGACCCAACATCGGATTAAAACCTGAACAGCTAGTGAAGTTGGATGATTTCTTTGGGCTCCATCCGTCCCTAAAGCAATGCCATCAATGGTATGAGAGTAACGAACTCAGCTTTGTACACGCTTGTTCAACCGCTTATCGCGAGCGCTCACATTTTGATGGACAGAAGATATTGGAGAATGGCACTTCCGACCCGTTTAACACCGTAGGGTGGATTAACCGTTTACTCACGTTGAGCTCAGAAAAATACGATGGAATAGCGATTGATTCGGGCTTACCACTCATCATGCAGGGCGAATCGACCGTTGCAAGTTGGTACCCAAACCGCTTAAAAACACGTGATAAACAAACGGAACTGCTGGAAGAGTTGTTTCAAAGTGACCAAATGCTGTCTTCAAACTTTGAAAGTGTCATGAAGATAGATCAACTGGTAGGCGACCAAGGTGTCGGCAAACAGTTTAAATCATTGATGGGTAAAACAGGCGACATATTGTCGGCTGATAACGGACCAAACATCGCAGCGTTAGAACTCGGTGGGTGGGACACTCACGCCAATCAAGGCAACGTAAATGGACGGTTGAGTAATCAGCTTAAAACTTTGGATGTTGGGTTAGCGGCTCTCAAAGCTTCACTAGGTGATCGTTGGCAGAAGACAGTGATCATTGCAGCCAGTGAATTTGGTCGAACAGCAAAAGAAAACGGCACCAAAGGCACCGACCATGGCACTGGCAACGTCATGTTTGTTGCGGGTGGTGCGCTGCCATCGTTGAAAGGAGCGGGTGGTAAGGTTATTACCAATTGGCCGGGCTTGAGCCAAAGCCAGCTATATGAAGGCCGAGACCTTAGTCCAACGACTGATATGCGTTCGGTTATCAAGGGTGTGCTCAACCGACATTTATCGATAGAAGTGAAACAACTCAACGCTATCTTCCCTGATAGTGCCGATATTAGACCGATGAATCTTGTTTAGAGTTTTACCAAGACCCAGTTAGATGCGATTCAGTCGTTTGAATCGCTCTCTATTTGTGACTCGCTTGTTTACGATTTAATCGCCAACAGTGCTCCGAACGTCACTAAGCCAAATCCACATGCTTGATTAAGCCTTTTCTTTGCTCTCAATAGATGCTTTTGCAATGTATTCGAAGTAAACAGCATAGCGACAACGCCAAACCATAAACCGTGAAGAACGATCATGTAAAGCCCATAGCCGAGCGCGACATGCTGGTTTTCTGCATCAGGTGAGATGACTTGGCTGAAGATGCTCAAAAAGAACAACATGGTTTTTGGGTTGAGCACGTTACATAAGAAGCCTTGGGCTAAATAGCGCCAAACACTGGTGCTTTGCTTTGCATCTTCCATCGGTGCAAGCTTGTTGTCCGCACTCAAGATACCTTTTAGCCCTAGATAAATAAGGTAGGTTGCACCTGCGTATCTAATCATGTCAAACAGCTACTCATTCTGTGAGATTAAGTAACTGATCCCAAGCATTGAATAACTGATGTGAGCACAAATCGCTAAACTCACACCGATTGCAGTCCAAATCCCTGCTTGTCTTCCTTGGTTGACACTGTTTTTCAAAACTAAAACGAAATCAGCGCCTGGGCTGATAACAATCAATAGTCCCAATACTGCTAGGATTAACCACTCCATAATGACTCCAACTCTTTATATTTGATGAGCCAGCATTGTATGGTTTTTTATTGCTGCCTATAATCGAAATGAATTCCACCTATCTGTGAGAAAAAATCACACATGAGACATTTGAAAGCATTTCATATTTTCCACGTAGCAGCGCATTCGAGTAGTTACAGTGAAGCGGCGGATAAACTCAATATCACACATGGCGCGGTGAGTAAGTAGATCAAGGTATTGGAAAATCACTTATCCCAAGTTTTGTTCTACAAACAGGGCAGGAATGTGTGTCTCACCAAAGAAGGGGAATTACTCAAAGGTTACACAGAGCAAGCGTTCCAAGCCTTGGAGACTGGAGTCCATAAGCTTAATCAGCTGAATCATCAAGCGTTGGAAGTTTCATGCGAACCCACATTGACCATGCGTTGGTTAATGCCTCGACTCGGTGATTTCTATAACGAATCCGGAATTGATGTTCGATTGTCTACCGCAGGTGGGCCTGTGACATTAGGCGCAACTGGATTAGATATGGCCATTCGCCGAGACGACTTCAACGTAACCGAGCATTACAAACAGATACCGTTAGTTGAAGAGTGGGTTGGCCCTGTGTTCTCGCCTGATTACTGGCAACAGGTCAAAGACAAGCTAGCCGATGTAAAATTACTGCACAGCAGCACGCGACCAAACGCTTGGAGCCACTGGGCATCCATCACCAAAGATAGTGAATTTGAACGCCGATTGGTGTCACAAACTATATCAAACCAGACCTTTGCACACTTCTATTTCTGCTTTCAAGCGGCTGTTGATGGGCTAGGAGCGGCTCTTGGTTCTTATCCATTGGTGGTTGATGATTTGAATAGAGGCAACTTAATCGCACCGTTCGGCTTTGTGCCTTCCGGTCATCAGTACATATTGCTCACGCAAGATAGCAACCATGAAGAGCCAGAAAGCCCGTTTGTTGTTTGGCTGAAGAATGAGTTATCGCAGTGTATTCCAACTTTATAGGAACGACATCCGACCTAGAAGTGTGCTTGTCTTATGTCAGGCTCTAGTTCGTTGTTGTGGAAATCACTCAATAGGCAAAGACAGCACACCGCCATTGAGTTCGACTTGTTTTAGCCATTCGGTTGGAATGCCTCCATCTTCCTCGTAGAAACACGCCGCTAATACCGCGCCAATTACAATTGCACGCCCGCAGCTATCGCCCCCACATAAAATGTTGTCGCGGATACCTTGTTTAAAGCTCTGAGCGCCAGCAATGATGCGAATCAGCAGCGGGAACGCGGCACTCAATTCGCAATGCAACCCGAACTTTTTCGCGGCATCTGTTATTGAAAGCTCAGGCGCTGAGAGGGCTTCATCGATTTGATCGTGTATAAACTTGCTGCAGGTTTGTCGTACCATCTCTACTGATTGTAATGGTGAATTGCCTTGTATCGCGGCTTGAATCAGTAGGGTGATGGCTTGTGCCCACTCTACCGCTTTATCATTATTATTAGTCACTCGTACCGCACTCTCTACCATTGCAGGTAAGGTGTGAGAGGTGTAAGTACACGCCACTAATGGAATGATCTTTGAGACTGCGGGGAGCTGTGTATCATCCGCGCCACAGGCAGTAATCGGGGCATTTGCCAATTCTAATTGATGGATGTTCAACAAGCTCATACGAGTCGCTTTATCAATATAGCCTCGCCAACTACCACCAAAATCAAACCAGAATCGGAAGTGCTTGATGTAGCTCGCTTCATCGTACTGTTGGTTGTCGACTAAACTGTCGACCATCGCCAATAGCTGAGCACCATATTGCGATTGCTCGCCTGCGGTTTTACCTTGGTGCGCAAAGTAGCCCTTGTCTTGGTAATCGAACTGATTCGGTGAGCGAAATTCTGGCTCAAAACCTGCTACGTGTAAGATCCTCTCTTGGTCATATAGCCAGTGCAGCCCCATTGAAGCAGCGTCTCCAACTAATGCGCCGACAACGGCGTAAAAAGCTCTTTCTTTATGATTGTCCATGTTGAGCGATGTCCTTGAGATGAATCAACGTAGTTCGATACGTTAAGTATAGTGATTAGCCGAGCATTTTGCTGTGTTTCTAAGAAGAAATATGAAGGAATAAATCCTGACTGATCAATAACTTAAATCAATCAGGTGAAATGGGTAAGGGTGATGAATAGCTGGGCGAGTCGGTACTTCTTATTAATGACGTTACTGATGGTTAAGGTAAGCACTAGAACGTTGCTCAATCACTTTGAACAGACGCGAAAGCACAAAGCATAAAGCAAAATATACGAAGCCTACAATCAGCCAGATCTCGAAGATCAAACCTGACGAGTTTGCCATTTCAGTACCAACGAAAGTCATCTCTTGGATAGAAATCAGAGACACAATCGACGTGTCTTTAACCAAAGAGATTGCTTGGCCAGCCAATGGCGGTGTGATGGCCGTTAATACTTGCGGGCCAACCACAAATCGATACTTAGGCAATGCCGATAAGCCGAGTGAATCGGCCGCTTCCCATTGGCCTTTTGGAATACTTTCTAAGCCAGCTCGAATCACTTCTGCGATGTAAGCCGAAGAGAGCAAACCGATACAGATAACACCAGACGCCAAGTTTTCCCAAAGGTTAGCAGGACCAAACAGAAAGGCTTGAACAGCGTTAATATCGCCGTTGTGTTCACGCAAGATACTTTCTAAACCAAGTAATGGAATCAGTTGGTTTGAAACGAAAAAATAGAATATGAAGACAAACACCAGCGGCGGAATATTTCGAACCAACTGGATAAAAATCAGTGCAGGGGTACGAAAGAAAGTGATTTTAGAGTGCCTTCCAACGCCAAGTAATGTACCAAAAGAGAGTGCTAACACCATACTCCAAACACTCAAGCGCAGTGTCGCGATCAAGCCTTGGAAAAAGTAAGGAATATTGCCTTGAGAAGGCGGAATGAAAATCAGGGTAAACGCATCTTCCCAGCGCCACTGGTAGTTAATACCAACAGCGGAACGATAATAAAGCCAGCCTGCAAACACACAAATGACAGCTAGTAACACGCCATCTAAAAGGTTAAGGCGTTGATACCAAGGCTTCATATGAACGTTGGGCTTAGGTGTTGTTAATGCGCTAGTACTACTCACGTCATTCCTGTTTAAACGATA
Source organism: Vibrio sp. 10N.247.311.47 (assembly GCF_041467535.1). Lineage (NCBI taxonomy): Bacteria > Pseudomonadati > Pseudomonadota > Gammaproteobacteria > Vibrionales > Vibrionaceae > Vibrio > Vibrio sp. 10N.247.311.47. The sequence goes on along the minus strand of NZ_JBFSUR010000026.1, from coordinate 57,546 downwards.
ATAATTGATGTGTTGTGAGAGGTGGCTATGAGGTCATAGCTATCTCGTTGTTTTTAACAAGGCAGCGCAAACAATGCACTGCCTCGATTCACTAGCAAAAGTTCTGATTACTGACCTTGAGCAATCTGGTCTTGCCAATCTAGAGTAGAGAACCAGTACTCGTAACGCTCTTTCAACCAACCGTCTTCAGTACGTGCTTTGATCCACTCGTTGAAGAATTCTGTCTTGTCAGTTTCACCTAGGCGAACTGCAAATGCTTCATTACCTTTTGATAGGCGTTCTTCGAATGGAATAAATAGCGTGTCTGCGTTTTTAATCGCTTCGTGTTCTGGTTTCGGGCTAGACGCGATAACCGCGTGTGCGTTGCCGTTTAATACTTCTTGGAATGCTTGAGCATCGTCATCGAACTGTAGAACTTTCGCTTTAGGGAAGGTTTCACGAGCTACTTGCACTGTGAATGCACCACGACGCGCTGCAATTTTTACACGGCGAGAATCAAAATCAGAGATTTGTGTAAAACCTTCTGCTAGCTCTTTATTCGCTGCCAGTTGAACGCCAGAGTGCGAGTAAGGTTCAGTGAACAAAACGCTTTTAGCGCGAGCTTCAGTGATAGACATACCGCCAATGATTACATCAAACTTGTTCGAAAGTAGAGAAGGAATAATGCCATCCCATGCCGTCGGTACGAATTCAACTTTCCAGCCAGAATCTTCAGCAAGACGTTTTGCTACATCGATTTCAAAGCCAACAAGATCGCCTTGTTTGTTACGCATCGCCCAAGGAACAAATGTCGACATACCAACGCGTAGAGAGCCACGTTCGTTTATTTTGTCTAGGTTAGGCGTTTCAGAAGCAAGTGCAGGCAAACTTACGGCAAGCGCAAGTAGGGCTGTAATTGCGGTTTTAAATAGCTTCATGCTGATAAATCCTTATTGTGTTCGCCAGTTAGCTCCGAGCTTATGCTCAAGCCAAGCTGCAACGGCAGAAAGTGAAAGTGTAAGTGCAAGGTAAATGATCGCCACAGAGAACCAAATCTCAAATGGCATCGCGGTTTCAGAAACTATGTTTCTGGCTTCGGTTGTTAGGTCAAAGATAGCCATGACACTCACAATCGAAGAGTTTTTGATAAGAGAGATCACTTCATTAGTCAAAGGTGGCAAGGTGCGTTGCACCACCTGAGGAAGAATCACATCCCAGTAAGTATAGGTCTTTGATAAACCCAAAGATTGAGCTGCTTCAAATTGTCCTCTCGCAATACCATTTAAACCAGCACGGAAGATTTCGGCGGTGTAAGCACCTTGGAAAAGTGCCAAGGCCAAAACGGCAGTGCTAAAACGATCCAGCCCTAACACGGGGCCAAACACAAAATAGAGCAAATAAATTTGTACTAATAACGGCGTGTTACGAATCAACTCAACATAGCTGGTGGCCAAGGTGCGTCCAACCACAGAATTTGAGTTTCTCAATAGCGCCGTCGTTAAGCCGATGATCAGTGTCGCGACCAAAGAAATCAGAGAGATATTGATGGTAACCAGTAGCCCTTCAACTAACTCTGCAGGCCACCATTCGCCATCTTCATAGAAAGCAATATAGTCCGGCACGCGCTCCCATTGCCAGCTGTATCCCATGGTTTGTGCGCCAGAATCGAGAATCCAGACAACAGCGGCCACTAGTACAACAATTTGTATTAGAGCGGAAAGGGCTGGTTTAATAATTCGAATCAACATCAATAAGTCAGGATCTGATTTAGGAACGCTTGAGTACGTTCATGTTGAGGGTTTTCAAAGAGCGCTTGAGGCGTATTGGATTCCACAATTTGTCCTTCATCCATGAAGATAACGCGGTCGGCCACTTGTTTCGCAAAGCCCATTTCGTGGGTCACACACACCATGGTGATACCTTCGCTCGCCAATTCAACCATCACATCGAGCACTTCGTTGATCATCTCCGGATCAAGCGCTGAAGTTGGTTCATCAAAAAGCAGTAATTCAGGCTTCATGCACAGTGAACGTGCGATAGCCACTCGTTGTTGTTGGCCACCAGAAAGTTGCACTGGGTATTTGTTGGCTTGTTCTGCAATGTGTACGCGTTCGAGATAGTGCATTGCAATCTTCTCGGCTTCTTGTTTGCTTTTTTTAAGCGTACGAATCGGCGACAGAGTTAGGTTCTCAAGCACAGTAAGATGGGGGAATAAATGAAAGTGCTGAAACACCATTCCGACTTGACCTGGAGTGCTGAACTTGCTTGGAAGCACTTGCTCTAGCACAGAAAGCTCGCCACTTTCGAAGGGTTCTAGCTGATTGATACAGCGGATTAAAGTTGATTTCCCCGAACCTGATGGCCCGCAAATCACCACTATTTCTCCTTGTTCAATATTTAAATCGATACCCTTTAGGGCATGAAAATCACCATACCACTTGTTAAGTGACTTAAACTTAACCATTTCCTTGAGATTGTTCAAATCGTTGTTCATACCTAGTAAAGAGACAGGTTTACCTTAACAATATAGAAATATGATTGCACATAAAATTAGGGACTTATGAGAATTTAATAGCATCTTGTAGGGCAAATTAAAAAGCAGCGCTCAAAATGAACGCTGCTTCTGTTGTACGAAAGAAAAAAGTAATGGGTTCAGTCAGATGTGAAAATTCATCGTTGTATGACCACTATCTTTACTTTCTCTCTATTTTCCCGATTCTTAGTGAATCGCAGACTCTAGAATCTCACGTGTTTTCTCTGGCGTGATTGCTTGATTCTCACCAAGTTGTAGGTAGCCGTGTGATTCAAGTTGAGCGACAACATTGTCAATCGCCGTTGCTTTGTTTGTTTCGTAGCCGTCAAACATGGTTGCTACGTCTAGGCTGTGGTAGAACGCTTCGATTGCAGCGATTGTGCGTTCTGCTAAATCAGCACCCGCTTCTAGGCCAAATACGTTACGACCCATTTGCTCTAGCTTGCCACGTTTTGCTTCGATTTGGTTACGAAGTAGTGAAGGTTGAACAATCGCAAGCGAACGTGCGTGGTCTACGTGCCATAGTGCTGTGAATTCGTGGCCAATCATGTGAGTTGCCCAATCTTGAGGAACACCCGTACCAATTAGGCCGTTAAGCGCTTGGTTTGCAGTCCACATTAGGTTTGCACGCCATGCGTCGTTGTCACGCTCGTCGTATTGCTTACCCAGTACAAGTAGGTTCTTAAGCAGTGTTTCTGCGTAACCGTCTTGAACCATCGCGTCTGTTGGCATTGTGATGTATTGCTCACATACGTGAACCCACGCATCAACTAGACCGTTGATCAGTTGGCGCTCTGGCAGAGACTTCATTACGTCTGGGTCCATAACCGCAAACTTAGGTTGTACTGCAGGGTTAAGGAAAGCAAGCTTCTCTTGAGTCGCTTTACGCGTGATTACCGCACCCATGTTAGATTCAGAACCTGTCGCAGGAAGTGTCAGTACCGCACCGATTGGCGTCGCTTCAGTTACTTGGTGTTTGCCCGTTAGGATGTCCCAACCGTCGCCGTCATATTTAGCCGCTGCAGCAACGTACTTAGAGCCGTCGATTACTGAACCACCGCCAACAGCGATAATGAATTCTACGTTTTCTTCTTTAACAAGAGCGACTGCTTTGTCTAGCGTCTCTTTGGTAGGGTTTGCTTCAACGCCAGAGAACTCGATCCAAGAGTGATCTTTCAAAGATTCTACAACTTGGTCGTAAACACCGTTGCTCTTGATTGAACCGCCACCATAGATGACCAGTACTTTCTTCGAAGTATCAACCGCTTGGCTGATAGCGTTGATTTGGCCTTGGCCGAAATGGATAACAGTAGGGTTAACGTAAGTAAATTGCATCAGAGATTCCTTGTGTAAAGCGAAATTTGTTATTTTGGTTTATTGCTCAATTTCTATATTTGCATATTAGTACAGTAATCTAGGTCAATGAAGAGCTGTTCCTCCAAATAAATTGCCTATTTCTACAAACTTGATATTCTTCCTCTGCTTTAGCTTACTTACTCTTAGCACTTGGAATGGAAAGTCGCCACTTATGAAAACACTCGCTCAGTTGTTACAGTCATATGTAGAACACAAAGGTTGGGATGATCTCGAAGGGATCAGAGAAACTGAAATTAGCGGCGTGTGGTTGTATAGAAGCAGTGGAGGGAATCAGCGTCAGCCATTTACTTACCAGTCTGGCATTATCATGCTCGGACAGGGTAAAAAGAACATCTACATTGGCGAAAGGCCAGTGACTTACGCTGCAGGTGATTATCTTGTGGTGGGTGTGCCAATGCCGTTAGAGTGCGAAGCCTTGCCTGTTAATGGTGAACCATTGCTTGGCTTGTCGATTAGCATTGATTCTCAACGCTTGCATAGCTTAGTCAAAAAGCTCGAAGATCAAGGCTTCTTAGAGAGCTACTGCAACAAGCACAAACAGAACTCGAGTGGCTTAGAATCGACGCCAATGGAAGAGCAAATGCTAGAGAGCTTTACCCGATTGGTGAAAACGCTGCATTGCGACATTGAGGCCAACATATTGGGCGATGCCATGGTAACGGAGATTGTCTACCGCGCATTAACCGGTTCAGAAGGGCGTGTGCTGTTTGATTTAGCTCATCATGATGGCCATTACGCACGTGTTGCCAAAGCGCTGTCTAAAGTGCATGAAGAGTACGACCAAACCATCACCGTTCAATCGCTTGCTGACGAAGCCAACATGAGCGTGTCTGCCTTCCACAATGCATTCCGTAATGTCACCTTTGAATCACCTCTTCAATACTTGAAAAAGGTTAGACTTAATAAAGCCAAAGAGCTGATTCAACTAGAAGGCCTTCGTATTAGTGATGCTGCACGTCGAGTCGGTTACTCCAGCCCATCTCAATTTAGCCGCGAATTTAAGCGCCACTTCAATACTACTCCAAGAGCGGTTTAGTTCTTCTTTCAACGAAACTATGTGTTGAGAGCTATAATGCCAAAAGCTATGGTGACGATTGCTCATATTTGTTGAATTATATGAGTAAATGTATCTAATCATAGGCATTGTCAGATTGTAGGTATTTGATTCTCGAATATATTATTAACGTACTTATATAAAATAAGCTCTCGAAAATAATTAATTAAATAGCCTAAGAGTTTATGCACAGGTATAGGGGAGAAACTCACTAACTTAGCTATTAACGAAGTTTTAGTGTGAACAACCTATCAAACTGCATCTAAATTTCGTAAATTACTTATCACACTACTTGAGAGAGTATTCAGGATTATTGAATAGTTTAAAAATTAAAGAGAATTTAGCAGTTGATAAAGCCAAATGTGACGGATATTTAGTCGTGTGATGACTAATTATTCTGTAACTTGCTGATTTATAGTCACCTTAGAGTCTGACGGGTATCACGTTTACCCTAAAATAATTCACTTAACATGGCGCTACTTTAATCATTCTTCCAAATACGATTGTTAAATATAAATACGTATACCTATTTTATTAAAAGGATAATACCGATGAGTAGCGATATCATTAAAATTTCAAGAAACACTGAAAACGCACCAATTAATTCTGTATCTACACAAACGGTCGCTTTTTCTCATTATAATAACTTTTCTGCTCAACTTCCGATTGACCCTAAAACGGGTGAAATAGTCATCGGTGATATTAAAGATCAAGCAGCACAATGTTTGAATAATATTAAAGCGATTGTTGAAAGCATCGACCATGTTATGGATGATGTCGTGAAGATTAATGTTTTCGTTAAGAATATTTCTGATATCGATGCTATTGATGAAGTTTACAAAAACTTCTTCCACAACAGCCTTCCAACACGCACTGTCGTGGGTGTCACTGCACTGCCAAGCAGCGATGCGCTGGTTCAAATGGATGCTCTCATTTCTAACGGTGAAGGCACTAAACCACAAGCTCCTTGCGCGCTAATTAAGGTCTCAAGAAATACGGATAACGCACCTCAAAGTGCTGTGTCTACGCAGACTGCAGCCTTTTCTCACTACAACAATCTTTCAGCTCAGTTGCCTATAGATGTAGCCACAGGTGAGTTGGTTGATGGTGGTATCAAAGCGCAAACAGCGCAATGTCTATCAAACATTAAAGCTATTTTAGAAAGCATCGGACACGTCATGAATGATGTGGTTAAAACGACTATCTACCTAAAAAATATCGCAGATGCGGAAGTGGTAAATGAAGTATGTGCTAAATTCTTCCCAAGCTACGTTCCTGCTCGTACTGTTGTTAACGCAGCTGAATTACCAATGGGTGCTTTAATTCAAATTGATACATCCATTTCACATGGCGACGGTACACCGCCGCAATTACCAGAAGACACTCGCTTACTGGTTATTGAAACCAATAATACTGTTTCTGCACCATTCATGCCTTATTCGCATACTGTTGCTTTCTCTCACTACAATCATATTTCAGCCCAATTACCTTTAGATCCGAAAACAAATGAAATCGTTGCTGGCGGGGTAAAAGAACAAGCGGAACAATGTTTAAACAATATTAAGGCGATAATTGAAAGCGTTGACCATAGCATGGACGATACGGTGAAAATTAATATTCAACTTAAGGATATTTCAGATATTGATGTGGTAAACGAAGTCTACACCACATTCTTTAATGCTGAGCTGCCTGCAAGAACGGTAGTAGGGGTTTCAGAAATCCCAATGAATGCTTTAGTACAAATTGATGCTGTCGTTTCTAACTGTGAAGGGACACCTCCACAAGACGTTGTTGCATAAATCAATTGAACCCTTCTCGATAATATCGATCAGATCTCGGTTTAGCTTCCAAATAGGGAGCAAACTCAACAGGCCGAGATCTGATCCGTTCACTTCATTACTCAAGTCCATCGAAGCGACACACCTAAGCTTATCCCGTAAACATGGTATTTATAAGGTTGAAGTGTTTTAATATGAAAAACAGACGCTTAACGTAATAAAGAAAACCAGTTTATGCAATTTCGAGCCATTTTACTGCTATGCCTTACCCTAATAGGGTGTTCGTCCAATCAAGAGTTGGTACCCGACCCAACAACCATCACGCTATTTTATGGTGATACATCCATCGCCGCAGGTGTTTTAGAGGATAAAACATTCAATTCAGTCCTTGCCGATAGGGTTGAAAGCGTTACGTTTTCGGGCTCAATATCAAAGAAAGACTCTGGCTATTTTGTCGATATGTTAGTGATTCGAGAGACAAAAGAGCCACGTTCAACACGACAGCTTAACACCTCGCTTCTAATGAAACCGGGAGAGTTAGTAGATGTTGGCGGCGTGAATAACGATGTGTTCAGGGTAATCCTCGAGTAACAAAAATAAAGTGTTCAATTAATCTGATTTTTTGCTTTACCTCAACCTAACTTCAAGTCTTAAGCTTCTCTTACTGATTAAGAAGGAGCTTATTATGCAAAATAACTACGTAAAAGAACTCGCCGTTAAAACTTACCAAGAAGACCTTCAAAAAGAGTACGTTAGATCTAAAGCTCAGCCATTCCACGCCCCAAGTTTTATCGGTGGGGTGCTGTTGTCAGTTGTGCTGGTAGGACTGTTTTAATTTATGCAGAATTTCTGATCCATTGCCAACTCTCAACATATCTATTTGCTGCACTTTAATGGCTACGGCACAATCTCTTAGGTTGAATTGTGACGCTAATGTCGAGAGGAAGTGAAGTATGGCAAGTCCAAGAGTATTAAAGTCACAGATTACTGATATTACCTGTGGCGAGAATGTCACTATCATCGAGCCAAGTAACGTTTATGGCTGTGAGCTTAAAGATGATGTGTTAGTTGGCCCCTTTGTTGAGATTCAAAAGAACACCGTGATAGGTGCGAGAAGCAAGATTCAATCTCACACCTTTATCTGTGAGTATGTGACCATTGGAAGTGACTGCTTTGTTGGTCACGGAGTCATGTTTGCCAACGACTTATTCAAAGAGGGCAAGCCAGATCCTAATCCTGAAAGTTGGGGGCGTACCTTGATAGCTGACAACGTCACGATCGGTTCTAACGCTACGGTTCTGTCTGTCAGCATTTGCGAAGGTGCAGTAATCGGCGCGGGCAGTGTGGTAACGAAAGACATCACCGAAAAAGGTATCTACGCAGGTAACCCAGCCAAGAAATTGAGAGGTTTACCGTAACCGTATTAATAAGCCGTGGTTCATGAATCATAAGGTGCGGCTTTTTAGGGAAACATTAGAGTATTTGTCATGGATGTATTTTTACACTTACTTCAACCGAATGACGCGAGTGCGCTTTTGGATTTTGAGGTCGAAAATCGAGAGTGGTTTGAGCAATTTATTCCAGTTAGGGGTGATAGCTTCTATTCAAATGCAGGTGTGACCGAGCAAATCACCAGCTTTCTAACTGAATACGAGAATGGTGAGATGATTCCTATGTTGATCAAAGATGCCAATGGCACTGTCTGTGGAAGAATCAACATCCGCGATATCGACCAGATCGCCCATAGTGGAGAGCTAGGGTATCGAGTAGGTCGTTCCTTTGCTTCAAAAGGCATTGCGTCTAACGCAGTAAAGCAGTTTCTACTCTATTTGGAGGAACAGACCAACCTTAAATATGTTGATGCCTATGCGTTAGTGGGCAATATCGGTTCCAACAAAATCTTATCCAATACAGGTTTTGAATTGGTCGAGTATGTTGAGAGCTACGCGGTGTTTAAAGGAGAACATCAAGATGCTAATTATTATCGTAAGGTTTTAGCTGACTAGGTGACTATCAGTGCCTTATACATTAGAAGCTGGCAGCGTCCTTCTAGCCAGCTTCGAGCCTTTATTTTCAAGGTTTAAGGTTACTTCTAGGGTTATGGCCACTTCTAGTTATACAGTTACTTCTGAGGTTTATTGCGTTCGATTACGCTAATTGCGATTGCCAAAAACAGGATGTCTTTCACTAGGAAGAAGTTAGTGACTAAGATGCCATCCGATACTTTCCAAGCGTTTGGCGTTGTAATCAGGAAGCTGAGTGTCACAACAAAGATAGCCGCTGCAGCAATGCCTGAGTAGAAGGCAACTGTCGGTTTCTTAAATCCAACGATCAGTCCAATCGCGACAATGATCTCCGCGCCACCCACCATGTTAGACACAGCTTGGACTGAGAACAGATTGTAAAGCCAGTTCATTGCAGGATGGTTTGCGATTAGAGGCTCGATAAGCATTGCTTCGGTTGGCGTAAACTTGTAAATACCAATCCAAGCTAACACCAACGCTACGCCAATCACGCCTAGGTTATATCCCACATTACTCTGTTTTAAATCATAGGTTTGAACATGCATAAAAGTACTCAATTTAATAAACTCCCTGAATATGACCGCAATAGCTCAGATTAAATTTCGCATTGAGAATAATAATTAATATATTTATCTAAAAACTTAATAGGTAGCGACTTATTGTCTCGATAGGAACTCAAAGGCTAGTGATGTTGAGAACCAAAGCAATGGGTAGGCGATAGTGCTGTTCAAAAGGTAACGCGAGCTTTCTAATTTTTGTTTTCAATATTCATGATTTGGATTAGATTACGCTGATGTTCACCCTAATTATAAGAAGAGTATAACCAGTGAAAATTCATAGAATTAACCCGACCAAACGTTGGTCTGATGTAACTGTTTTTAACGGTATTGCAAGCTTTGTGGAAGTGGCAGAGACGGATACAACAGCAGGAATTAAGAGTCAGGTTCAGCAAATCTTCGAACAAGCCGAAGAAATGATGAGTTTGGTAGACAGCGACAAATCTCGCGTATTGTCAGTGACTATTTATCTCACGGATTTCGCTAACTTTGATGCACTCAATGAAGTTTGGGAAGCGTGGTTCCCTGAAGGCTGCGCGCCAAGCCGTGCATGCGTGAAAGCAGAACTTGCTAATCCTGAGCTACTGGTTGAGATGTCGTTTATGGTTGCTGCGGGTGAAAAGTTTCAATAAGCCGAACTATCGGTTGAAATAAGCTATCGTAGATAGAAGTAACGAACAGATAAAACAAAGCCACTCAGGTGAATCACTTGAGTGGCTTTTTAGTGTTCTACGCTACCCGAAACTAAATCGGGTCAGGTATTAAGCGATACCTTGATCTCTTGCCATCTGCTTCGCGATCTTCGGCGCGTGCCATAGACACGGGAGCAAGATAAACGATACCGGAACCGCTGTGATTACAATGAACGACTGTAGAGCGGAGATGCCGCCTGAACCCATTGAGATAAGTGCGATCGCTACCGCACCCATGATGATACCCCAGAAAGTACGTACCGCTGCGTTTGGCTCTGTCGTACCCGTCATTACCACACTGATGGTGTAAGTCATTGAGTCACCTGTTGTCACGATGAACGTGGTCGTCAGGATCAGGAACAGAATTGCAATCAGAGTTGGGAACGGCAGTTGCGCGGTAATTGCTAGAAGAACCGCCGGAAGGTTGAAGCCTTCGAACGCACTAGAAATCACACCTGGGTTCTCTAATTCAAACGCTAGACCACTACCACCAACGATGCTGAACCAGAAACACGTTACAAGCGGTGCAACGATGCTAATAGAAACGATCATTTGGCGAATAGTACGGCCACGTGAGATACGAGCAATGAAGATCGCCATCATTGGGCCATAACCTAAGAACCAACCCCAGAAGAACACAGTCCAGCCACCTAGCCATGCTGTATCTTGGCGGTATAGCGCCATTGGGATGAAGTTATCAACCATTTCGCCCATACCTTGCAGGTAGCCATCAACGATGAAGCTCGTTGGGCCAACAAGAAGGATGTAGCCGATTAGACACACAGACAAGATGATGTTGTAACGGCTTACCAGTTGGATACCTTTGTTCACGCCGCTCAAAGCAGAAAGCGTGTACATTGCGATAGCAAAGATAATAACAACACTTTGAGTTGCAAAGCTGTCTGAAATGCCAAACAGTTCGCTCAGTGCGTAGCTGATTTGTAGGCCAAGGAAGCCGATAGGGCCGATAGTACCTGCGGCTACAGCCACGATGCTGCATGCGTCGACAACGTTACCAACCCAACTGTTAATCGCTTTGTCGCCAAGTACTGGGTAAAGCAGAGTGCGAGGCTTAAGAGGAAGGCCTTTGTCGTAATGCAAGTGCATTAACACGATGGAAGACAAACCACCTAAGATTGCCCATGCAAGGAAACCCCAGTGCATGAAAGATTGTGATAGAGCATTGAACGCCATCGCTTGAGGATCTGCGTTGCCATACAGTGGCGGAGCTGAAACAAAGTGAGCGATAGGCTCTGCGGCTGCCCAGAACACACCACCGCCGGCTAGCAGCGTACATAGGACGATAGACATCCATTTAAAGGTGGTCATTTCAGGTAGGGCAAGCGTTCCTAAGCGAACGTGGCCGGTGCGACCTAGTGCAAGCACTAAACCGATAATGAAGTTGAGAAGTAGTAGGACTTGCCAGAAAGCACCGAACCACTTAGTTGAATAACTAAAGCCGATGTTTACAAGTTCGGACAACACGGAGGTGTTGGTGAAGGCTAGGATGACAAAGAGGGTTAAAAAACTGCCACTAAGCCAAAAGACTGGGTTTCCGAGTTCCAGTTTTTCACCCAAAGATTGAGCTTTATTGAAATCGATAGAAGTAGATTCTGCGTTGATGTTTTCGTTGGCGACTTGCGTCAAGTTGGACATTATTTCTTCGCTATATTTGGCTCTTTCGAGCCTATGTATTTCTCCCACACTTGCATTGGAAATGTGAGGTTCGTCAAAAAAATCCGCGATACTACCACAATTGTTAAGAAAAAGTGGGCAAATTTAGAAAAGAAATCAGTTCTACGGCGAAATCAATCCCTTTTGGTTAGTTTTAAAACGAAATTTCAGAACGAACAAATAAAGCAGATATGAATAGAGTTTTGTAATTAAGGATACGAATTAGGCGATATTTTTTAGCGTACCGAAATAAATTTAATATTAGTTGTTCGTGCAAAATAAGTGTCGATTCATTGCATGCTATAAACAAATTAATGCGAGTCATTTTATAAATATCGAATATTTTAGGTGTTAAATTGGCACTGTTACCTACAGTTGTTTTGCGAAGAGATTTAAGTGATGAGAAATATGACACTTAAATTAAGCATCTTGAAACAATAACTTAAGGGACAGCTAACATGCACCTAAACCAAGGAAGAGTGGCCAAGAAGGTTTTTACACTCAGTACTCTCACCGCGTCATGCTTAATGGCGTTCAACAGCTACGCGGCTGTGGATTGTTCAACGTTAGAAGCGTGGGATTCCGCCACGGTGTACACCGGTGGTGATCAGGTTTCACATGACGGCAGCGCGTACTCAGCGAATTACTGGAATCAAAATAACAACCCGAGCCAATTTGAGGGTGACTATGCACAATGGAAAAAGATTGATGTGTGTAGTGGTGGCGGAGGTGGCGGTACGCCAAATGAAGTACCAACGGCTTCATTAACGGCACCCTCTGCTTCTGACGTGATTACTGAAGGCGATAATGTTGTATTGAGTGCAACAGCACTAGATTCTGATGGCAGTGTGGCTTCGGTTGAGTTCTTTGTTGATGGCGCATCTGTTGCGGTAGTCACAGCGGCACCTTTCGAAGCGACTTGGGCTGCAACGTCGGGTAATCATCAGGTTTCTGTTGTTGCAACGGATAATGAAGGCGCAGCAAGTGTTGCAAGTGCGGTTTCTGTTTCTGTTGATTCAGCACAACCAGGGAATGAAGCACCGACAGTTTCAGTTGCACTTTCAGTGACATCTGTTGATGTTGGTGGTGTAGTCACACTGACAGCAACGGCAGCAGATAGCGATGGCACAGTTGATAAGGTTGATTTCTACGTAGCGGGTGCTCTTGTGGGCACTGCTGCAACGAGCCCTTACACGTTAGATTACACAACAACTCAAGCGGGTTCTTTAGCGGTTTACGCGAAAGCAACAGACGACCAAGGTGCGACTGCAGATTCTGCGTTGGCATCTTTGACCGTGAACGGCGCTCCAACAGTGAGCACATGTCGCCCTGATGGCTTATATCAAACTCAAGGTGTCGATGTTCCTTACTGTACAATTTACGATGATGAAGGCCGTGAGAAAATGGGCGCAGACCATCCCCGTCGTGTCATTGGTTACTTCACAAGTTGGCGTGCAGGGGATGACCCACAAGCTGCTTACCTAGTAAATGATATTCCTTGGGAACAACTCACACACATTAACTACGCTTTCGTGAGCATCGGTTCAGATGGCAAAGTAAACGTCGGTGATGTAAACGATCCAAATAACGCAGCGGTTGGTAAAGAGTGGCCGGGTGTGGAAGTTGATCCGGCATTAGGCTTCAAAGGTCACTTCGGTGCATTAGCGACAGCGAAGAAAAAACACGGCGTGAAAACGTTAATCTCAATCGGTGGTTGGGCTGAAACAGGTGGTCACTTCGCGACTGATGGCAGCCGCGTGGCTGATGGTGGTTTCTACACCATGACGACCAATGCTGATGGTTCTATCAACCATCAAGGTATCGAAACATTCGCGACTTCAGCGGTCGAAATGCTGCGTAAGTACCAGTTCGATGGTCTAGATATCGATTACGAATACCCAACTTCTATGGCTGGCGCAGGTAACCCATACGACAAAGACTTCATGGAGCCGCGTCGTCAATACCTGTGGGCGTCGTACCAAGTGTTGATGAAAGTGCTACGTGAGAAGCTCGATGCGGCGTCTGCGCAAGATGGCAATCACTACATGTTAACGATCGCAGCGCCTTCTTCTGGTTACCTATTACGCGGTATGGAAACATTCGATGTAACCAAGTACCTCGATTACGTAAACATCATGTCTTACGACCTTCACGGTGCGTGGAACGATCACGTAGGTCATAACGCAGCCTTGTTTGATACGGGTAAAGATTCAGAGCTAGCGCAGTGGAACGTATACGACACGGCGGCTTACGGTGGTATTGGTTATCTGAACACGGATTGGGCTTACCATTACTTCCGTGGTTCTATGCCAGCAGGCCGTATTAACATCGGTGTGCCTTACTACACTCGTGGTTGGCAAGGCGTAACGGGTGGTGAGAATGGTCTTTGGGGCCGAGCAGCACTGCCAAACCAATCTGAATGTTCAGCGGGTACGGGTGAAGGCGAGAAAAACAACTGTGGCCATGGCGCTATTGGTATCGACAACATGTGGCACGATACCGATCCAAAAGGTAACGAAATGGGCGCGGGTTCTAACCCTATGTGGCACGCGAAGAACCTAGAGAAGGGTATTTGGGGCTCTTACGCTGAAGCTTACAAGCTTGATCCTGTGAATGATCCTTCAGATGTTCTAACGGGCACTTACACGAGAAACTACGACAGTGTGGCGGTTGCCCCTTGGTTGTGGAACGCAGAGAAGGGCGTATTCCTTTCAACAGAAGATAAACAGTCTATCGACGTGAAAGCGGACTACGTTATCGACAAAGAGATCGGCGGCATTATGTTCTGGGAACTAGCAGGGGATTATAACTGTTATGTTCTCGATGCGAATGGCAACCGAAGCTCTATCGATACGACTGAGCAAGCGTGTAACAGCGGTAACGGTGAGTTCCACATGGGTAACACCATGACGAAAGCTATCTACGATAAGTTTAAGTCTGCAACACCATATGGAAACAAAGTAGCGACGGGTGCTATCCCGACAGAAGCGTTAGATATTACGGTTTCAGTTGGTGGCTTCAAAGTCGGTGACCAAAACTATCCAATCAATCCTAAGATCACGTTTACAAACAACACCGGTCAAGCACTTCCGGGTGGTACCGAGTTCCAGTTTGATATCCCAGTGTCAGCACCTGATAATGCGAAAGATCAATCGGGTGGTGGTTTAACTGTGATTGCTTCGGGTCATACTCGTGCGGATAACATTGGTGGGTTAGATGGCACCATGCACCGAGTGGCGTTTACGTTGCCTACATGGGAAGAGCTTCCAGCTGGTGGTGTGTATGAGCTAGATATGGTGTATTACTTGCCAATCTCAGGCCCTGCTAACTATGCAGTAAGCGTGAATGGTGTCGATTATGCCTTTAGCTTTGAGCAACCAGACCTACCATTAGGTGATATCAGTTCGGGTGGCGGTAACCCTGGCGATGGTGGCACAAACCCTGGTACGTGTGATACTGCAGGTTTAACTGTTTACCCAGATCTACCTCAGAAAGATTGGGCAGGTAATCCAAGCCATGCAAACACGGGTGACCAAGTCGTTCACAACGGTAGTATTTACCAAGCTAACTGGTGGACAAGTTCTGAGCCGGGCAGTGACGGTAGCTGGACCAAAGTGTGTTCATAGTATTGATTTGTTGATAGAGGTGAGAGCTTTCTATCCCCACCTCCTTAAACAAACCACTTAACGTAGAGTCAAACGCCGAACTCAATCCTGTTCGGCGTTTTTTATTCATGGTCTTACTATGTTTTACGCCCGCTATGTCCGAACGGTGAAAAAGTAGAAGGTAGTGAGCGTGTAGAGGAATAACAGATATAAAAAAGCCCAAATAGATCCGCTTTATTTGGGCTTTTTCAGAATTATTTGAAAGGCTAATCGTTAATTTAAGCTTTCGCTGCTTTCATCGCTTCCGTTTTTTTTTCCTTTTGCATTTTTGCAAGGAAGTAGATGTTTACACAAGCGATAAAGCCGTTGGTGGCTGCAACTGGCCATGCGTCAATCATGATGCCGTATGCTGTGAAGAGTGCACAGCCAATAAAGTTAAGGACACGCAGACGAACGATATCTTTCATTGTTAATGAAATTGCGACCATAATAGACGCAGCGTAACCTAAAATTTCAACCATATTGAATTCCATTGTTTGACCCTCTTAAATTTGCCGATACTTTGTCGGTACCAATTCTTCTCTTCATGAGATGATTGAGGAAGCTCCGTGCCTCGAATGGTCTGGTTTTGTTTAACGGGGAGAACTATACCAACTCTGTTTTTGTGATTAAACCCCCAAAACAGACAGAGGTGAAGGTTAGCGATTACGCAAACGTTTAATGACCTTTCTATTAACATAATTACTATTTATGTTGGAGGTTGAATTGATAGTTATTCTTATATAGGTAAGGAAGCCTCGAATGATAAAACGATCCATTTGTGCAACAAAAAGCATAAAAAAAGCAGCACTATTGGCTTTGATGGCTATTGGGCTGACCGCATGCTCTACGCAAGAAATACCACCCACACACAATTATGGTGTGGTCACTAGCGGTGACTTTGGTTTCATGAAACACGGCGTGATGACGTACTCCTGGCACCCTGAGTCAGAAAAGGTTTACCTTTCTCAAAAATACGATGAAACCGTGGTAACCGATTTAGTGCGTGATTCGATTCAAGAACAGCTCTCAAGTAAAGGTTATCAGTTAAAGCAGGATGGTGTCGGTGATGTTGTTGTAGGCTTTGGATTAGCGGAAGAATCGGAACTGAACGATGAGTCTATCTTCGATGCGATTAAGCTATTTACTGGTGTGCCATTTTACGATGGTGAAGGTAAAGTCGCGGAGAAAGGGTCGTTGTACATTGCGTTTTTCGTACCTAACTCAGAGGTCGTACAATGGCAAGCATTAGCACAGTCTGGCATCCAACCTGATTTAGAGCCAAGCGAGAGCAAACAGCGTATTACTGGCTTTGTTGAAATGTTATTTAGACGCATGCCTGAGCGATAGCATTAGGCGTTGAATGCATTCGTGGAGTAAATATTAGTTGTGGAAAATATGGTCAGATCGCAGATTATACTTTTTTATTTGTAACGAATGGTACAAATACGTAAAGCAACGTAAAGTTCGCGCTTCTTTTGCTAGCATTTGTCTATACTGCTCAAAACGTTAACTTAGGTTTGATTCAATGAAACTGTTTTCCAAATACTCTCTCCCTCTATTAAGTATATTCATTGTAAGTAACGCCGCGATGGTAAGTAATGCAGCTATCGCAGCACCTTCTATAGTACCAAGCCCACCTAGCCTAGGCGCAAAAGGGTATGTGTTAATTGATTTTAATTCTGGTGATGTGCTGGTAGAAAAAAACGCACATACGAAGTTAAACCCAGCAAGCTTGACCAAACTGATGACCAGTTATGTGGCAGGTCAAGAGATGAAGCGAGGCAACATCTCTGCTGATGATCAGGTACGAATCAGTGAGAACGCGTGGGCGAAGAACTTCCCAGACTCTTCAAAAATGTTCATCGAAGTAAACACCGATGTAGCAATGATGGATCTTTATCGTGGCTTGATTATTCAATCCGGTAATGATGCTAGCGTTGCGATTGCAGAGCATGTTGCAGGCTCACAAGATGCATTCGTTGACCTGATGAACTCTTGGGCTACCTCTCTGAAGCTAGAAAACACCCATTTTGCCAATGCACATGGTTTGGATGCAGACGACCTCTATTCGACTCCTTACGATATCGCGTTACTCGGTCGTGCCATTATTCGTGATTTACCGGATGTGTATGGCTTATACAGCGAACGCTCTTTCAGTTACAACGGCATCACTCAACATAACCGTAATGGCTTGTTGCGTGATAGAAGCTTAACCGTTGATGGCATGAAAACGGGCTACACCTCTGGTGCTGGCTACAGTTTGGCGAGTTCAGCGACACAAGGTGAGATGAGACTTATCGCGGTTGTGATGGGCGCATCAAGCGTTAAGAGCCGTGAATCAGACAGCAAACAGCTGTTGAGCTACGGTTTCCGTTTCTTCGATACACTAAACCCGCATAAAGGCGGCGATCAAGTGGCTGAAGAGAAGGTATGGTTTGGTGAGCAAGACACATTGAAATTAGGTGTGGCAGAAGACACGTTCATTACGTTGCCTAAGTCAGACAGTAAAAAGCTGACTGCATCTATCGAGCTTAACTCTGAACTGAAAGCGCCAATTGCAGAAGGTCAAACTCTAGGTGTGGTTCATTACACCGTTGATGGCGAAGATGTTCAAACTCAGCCTTTGATCGCGCTTGAAGCGGTTGAACAGGGCGGTTTGTTCAAACGTTTAATAGACTACGTTAAGCTGTTCTTCGCGAGCCTGTTCTAAATAGAGCCTGTGGCGATAAGCCGCGCTGAAAAGTCGAAATATTATGGGTGTTGTGAGTGAATCACAGCGCCCTTTGTTATTTCTACATCAATGAAAACGCCGCGCCGCACTATCTTTATTAGCCGTAGCGGGCGGTTTCGATTACTATACGCAAAATTTAGCAGTGTAGTCACTTATGACGATAGATATAAAGAACGTAACCGAACCCGAAGTAACCTGTGCAAATTGTCAGGCATGCTGTTGTCGTTTAGAGGTTATGATCATCACAGATACGGGCGTACCTGAAGAGCACATCGCTTATGATGAATGGGGCGGTGAAACCATGAAGCGCTTAGACGACGGCTGGTGTTCTGCGGTAGATAGAGAAACACTGATGTGTACTATCTACGAAAACCGACCATGGATCTGTCGCGAGTTCGAAATGGGCTCTTTCGAATGTGTTGACCAGCGCAAAGATGTGATGGGCTAGGCGTCTGCAGTATTGAACTCAGTAACTAAAGTACGCTAATGAACTGTGATAATCACATTAAAATTAAATATCAGGGTTCTATACCTTAAGCAGTTGTAGAACCTTGATGCGTTTTATGAGATCAAATATTGAGTGAGATAAGAGTCTTAGCTCGATAAGTTAGAGTTTAGAACTCGGAAGGCACTTCAAACTCCATCCATTCACCGGTTGTCGGGTGAATCAACTTTAAGTAGCCAGCGTGCAGGTGTAAGCGCTCGCGTTTGTATCCGTATAAGTCGTCACCACGAATAGGTACAGCAAGCCCTAATGGATGAGCACAGTGCACTCGCAGCTGGTGGGTTCGCCCTGTTTTAGGGTACAAGTGAACCTTGGTTTTGCCATTGTGAGTGCTAACCACTTGCCAATGGGTCTCTGCATTTCGGCCGTGTTGGTGACAAACCAGTTGTCTTGGTCTGTCCGTGATGTCGCCGCGCAAAGGAAGGCTGATATTGCCAGATTCGCCCGTTATCTCGCCATCTAACAAAGCGGTGTAGCGTTTCTCTACGGTTCTATTAATGAACTGCTTCTGAATATGCTTGTTTGATTCCGCCGTGAGCGCCAAGATCAACAAACCTGACGTCGACATATCCAACCTATGGATAATCAAAGGACCAGTCGCATCCGGGTAACGCGCTTTTATGCGGGTATAAACTGAATCTTCGATGAACTTACCGGGAACCGACAAGAACTCTTCTGGCTTATTGACGACTACGATTTCATCGTCTTCATAAACAATATTAAAAGACTTACCAACCGCAGGGTTCACGATAAGCGGGTTATCTTCTAGCTCTATGCCACTTAACTGGTGTTCGAGGATCTCAAAGCTTTTACTCTGACAAACAGGGTAGAGGTTTGCGTGTTGTCGAATGATGTCTGTAGGCGGTAATCCCCACCAAAATTCAGACAAAGCTAACGGCTTGAACCCGTGTTCAAAGGCGAAGTTAAGCAGCTTTGGTAGGCAGCAGTCACCAGAGCCTTCAAGCGCGTCTTTACCATCGAGCAACTCGAGTAAATTCTTAGATTGCTTGGCTTGATTGATAAAGCGATAGTGAGAGAGGCGTTGAGTTTCCAACTGTTGTGAAACTGCTTGGTGATCTTGCTTACGGTTTTTCAGTTCGCTTTCAATCAAATCAATTTGTGATTGGCGCTCTGCGATCTTCTGTTTCCACTCAATACGAAGTGCTTTTAGGTCACGTTTCTCTTGGCTACTTTGATTGCCCAGTTGTTTGAGCAAATTCGCCGCTGACTCTAGATTCCCTAATGCTTTTTCTTGATTGGCTTGTTCTCTGAGTTCGTTACGCTGAGCTTTGTTTGCGGCCATTGCTAACTGAAAGGCTTCGATAGCTTTTGCTGATTCGATTTTTAACCCTTCAAGCTCGGCCAATAATGTGTCTAGATTGTGCGACTGTTGCAGCTTTTCAATGTCGTCCGAGAGCTGCAATTGTCGAGCAAGGTTCGCACTGTTTTGAGATTGAAACTGTTTTGAATCGAAGGCTGGTGGAACAAAGTGAATGTTGTTTAACTGAGAGACCAAAGCCGGATCTAACTGTAAGCCTGAAAACGCAGAAAGGTAACCTAACCCTTGTGTGGTTGGATTCTGAACAAGAAGCACAGCGTAGAGATTACCTTGCGAGGTTTCATTCACACCACAGTCGACAAGTGATTGCTGAAGCTGCAGCATAGCGAATTCACACACAGGGTGCGGGGTATAGTAATACGGAAACGTAAAACGAGTCGGTAGCGCTAAATCGACATTCGTGTTTGCTAGGTGCAGAGGTGTGTATTGAGCGAGGTTTGTTGGCATTAAGATCAAACTCTATGGCTGTTCAGTTAGAGTTCGGTATTGTTGTCGAAATGAAGGCAAATGAGAAGCCAAAGCGAAAGATAAATCGACTTTGGCTTCATTTAGTTGCTTGTGCTTATCCTAAGCGCGCAGAGCTTGATTGAAACTCGATCAGTTCGAGTGTTCTAGCTCTAGTTGCTCGGCTTTTTGGTAAGCAGGGTGGCTCGTTAAAAGATCACCGTATTTAGCAATGTTAGGGTAGAGCGCAGTGGCACCGAAGTTACCCACGATTTCTACGATGAACGACATCATGAAATCGGCACCCGTCAGAGTATCAGCAACAAGGTAAGTTTTACCTTCAAGTGCTTCGTTGACAAAGGTTAGGACCTTTTGGTTTTCATCATCAGCGTAGCCGCCAAGGAAATTTGTCTCGCAACCGTCTTTCATCACAAAGATTTTAAGTAGCATTGGCAGGATACCAGAGCTTTCAGCGAAGTGAAGCCACTGTAAGTATTCCACGTAGTCAGCGGTGCCGCGCACTGGTGCGAACTTACCTTGACCGTATTTATCGATTAGGTACTCGGTGATAGCACCAGATTCGCTGATCACAACACCATCGTCTTCAATAACCGGAGATTTACCAAGAGGGTGAACAGTCTTCAATTCTGGTGGTGCTAGAAACGTTACACTGTCTCGTTGGTATGGTTTGATTTGATAATCAACACCAAGCTCTTCCAGTAGCCAGATGATTCGTTTTGAGCGAGATTTGTTTAGGTGATGCAAAGTAATCATGATTTTACCTAGTTAACTGGTTCAGTTTTTAAATTTATTTAGCTTCGTTTGTTTTGATAACAAGCTTACCGAAGTTTTGGCCTTCCAATAGACCCATGAATGCTTGTGGCGCTTCGTCTAGGCCTTCAACTAGGTGCTCACGGTAATGCATCTTGCCTTGAGACAACCATTCTGTCATTTGAACAGCAAATTCGTTGTAACGGTGTGCGTAGTCATCAAAGATGATGAAACCTTGCATCTTAATTCTTTTAACAAGCAGCATACCCATCAGGCTAGACATACGATCTGGTCCTTCAGGCAGTGAAGTCGCATTGTATTGAGAGATAAGGCCACACACAGGAATACGAGCACCTGTGTTAAGCAGAGGCATTACTGCATCGAATACCTTGCCGCCAACGTTTTCAAAGTAAACGTCGATGCCGTTGTCACACGCTTTAGCCAATTGCTCCGCGAAGTCGTCAGCTTTGTGGTCGATGCATTCATCAAAGCCAAGAATCTCTTTCGCGTACTGACACTTCTCTTGACCGCCTGCAACGCCGATAACACGACAGCCTTTTAGTTTGCCGATTTGTCCAACGGTTGCGCCTACAGCACCTGTTGCTGCTGCAACGACTAGCGTGTCGCCTTCTTTAGGTTGGCCGATATCAAGCAAGCCCATGTAAGCGGTAAAACCAGGCATACCCATGATGCCAAGCGCGTAAGAAGGGTGCGTTGGTTCTTTGCCGAGTTTGATTAGGCCTTCACCGTTAGACACACCAAGATCTTGCCAACCTGTGTAAGCCAGTACCCATTCGCCAACTTCGTAATCAGCGTGGTTTGATTCTTCAACCTGACATACGGTTGCGCCAACCATCACCTCATCAATCTCGACAGGGTCTGCGTAAGATTTAGCATCGCTCATACGACCACGCATGTAGGGGTCTAGAGAAAGGTAAACTGAGCGAAGTAACATCTCGCCGTCTTTGATGCTTGGCGCAGCTATTGTCTCTAAACGGAAGTTGTCTTGAGTCGGTGCGCCAACTGGGCGAGAAGCCAATACGATTCGGCGATTGTCTTGTTGAGTCATTGGATGTCCTTAATTGTGTATTTTATACATTTAGAATTAGACCAGTCGTCTAGTCTTGTTGTCTAAAAATCCCGCCGTCATCAAATTGATAAGAGGGCGGGTGATTTTTTTAAGTTAAAGCCAATAAAGCGCGCTGCGCGTTATTAGCTTTCACCTTTTAAAATTCGTTCGGTAAGGCTCAAAGCTGACTGTAAGCTATGTGAGCTTTGGCTCAGCTTGCTCAATAAGCTGGCGCCTAACCACATTGAGTATAGGTTCTGAGCTGCTTCTTGGCTCTCTTCAACCTTTATGGAGCCATCTTCAATACCGCCGACAATGCACTGTTCGATGGTATTCGTCACTTTTTCTGCACCCTTTAATAGCGCTTGGCGCATAGGATCAGAAAGATCAGAAACTTCCGCGCTGAGTTTAACGACCAAGCATTTATGAGCATTGCAGGTGCCGTTTTCAATCTGTGACCATCGAGTGAAATAACTGACAATTCTCTGGTAATGGTTGCCTTCACCATGAACCAAAATAGTTTCAACTCTGCTGATGTAGGTCTCAAAATAGTGCTGGATCAGAGCCTCGCCAAATTGCTCTTTCGATTTAAAGTAGTGGTAAAACGACCCTTTCGGCACGTCCGCTTCTTTAAGCAATTGCGATAAGCCAACGCCGTTAAAGCCGTTGTTCACTATTAATTGGTAGCCAACATCTAAAACATGCAGGCGTGTGTCATTCGTTTTTTCGTTCATGGGCGGTACTATAAGTTAAATTAGACCAGTCGTCTAGTGGTCGGTTTTCGAGGGTATATTTGGTCGTTGTTACAGTAGCTAAATAGCTAAATAGCTAAATAGCTCAATATCTAAAGAGGCTTCAAATGTTCAGATATAAAAAAGCCCCGACATAGCGCGTATGTTGGGGCTTAAATCAGTAACTTCGATTATTTGATAGAGATGAGTTCTACATCAAAAATCAGAGTCGATGATGGTGGGATAGGGCCTGAACCGCCTTTACCGTAAGCTAGAGTGCTTGGAATAAATAGACGAACTTTTTGGCCTTCAACCATGTAAGTCAAACCTTCTTGCCAGCCTTTAATTACTTGCTTAAGAGCAAATGAGATTGGCTCGCCGCGCTCAACAGAGCTGTCGAAAACAGTGCCGTCGATTAGCGTACCGTGGTAGTGAACCGTTACTTTGCTGTTCTTAGTTGGGTGCTCTGTGCCTGTACCTTCTTCAAGAACAAGGTATTGAAGACCGCTTTCAGTCGTAATCACGCCTTCTTTAGTGCCGTTTTCAATTAGAAATTGTTGGCCTTGTTCGAAGTTTTCTCCGCCAGACTTATGATTCGTCCAAGTACGGTAAATCATGAAACCCGCCAAAAGAAAGACAATGACCGGGATGACAAATTTAGACATAGTAAAACCTATTTATATTGAGTGCTGAATTTCGTAGTTAATACAAAATGTGTTAATCAGTTGACTAAAGCCGTGATTATGGTTGAGTCAAAAGGTAGTTGATCGTTTTTGCAATGCCAGCAACGTCTTGGTGACCTGCTGTTAGTACTTGGTATTTACCGTTGATGATAAAGGTTGGTACTGAGTTGATCTGACCTTTTACTGAGATCTCTTCTGCTTGCTTAACGTAGTCGAAAAGAGCGACTTGCTGTTCTTTATTCAGCTGGTATGGGCTAACCAAACCACGAGAAGTAAACGCTGTCTCTAGTGCTTGTTGACGCTGCTCAGGTGTTGCATCTGCACCCATTTGAACGGCACCAAATAGGTCGTCCATGAATGCGTGGTCAGGCGTCGCATCAAGCTGCATCACTGCTGTGTAGTAGATCATTGCGCTGATTTGAGCGCTTTCGTTGAACGTCACGTGCATCTTGCCAATAGTTTGGTCTGTTAGAGATTCAATCTCTGGAATGGCACTTTCCATTTGACGGCAGTGACCACAGTTAAGAGAGAAGATTTCAGTGATCGGAGACAAGTTAAATTCTGTTAGAGCAGTAGGAAGCGCTTCGTATTGAACGCCTTTTTGTGGCTCGTCTGTTTCACTACAACCCGCGATAATGAGTACGGCAGCGAGTGCTGTGATGAATTTAGTAAATGGTTTAAACATAATGTTTGCTCTAGCGTTGAGAAGTCGTGAGATTCTAACTATTTAGTGCGAATTGGAAAACAATTATAAGGTAAATAAATGCAAACAGTTCGAACTAGCGGCTGAACACAAGCTAGTAGACGGTTAACTGTGATCAACAGCACTTTTTTGGGTTCTGCTTTCTTTTCGTCTAAAGTTTTTCCCTCGGTGCCGATATAGACATTAGTGAATGGTTTATCTGCATGAGTGGTTGGTGAAGTAATGAGATATTTAGCGATAATGTTAAGCATAGCTTTGGCTGGGTGTGAAGCCACGTCACCAACTGACTTACTTGGCGGTGACATGCTAGAGACTGCACCACAAACCGATTACGACTTGATGCATCCTGAATGGGGTGTGGTTCAAACGACTCATGTAGCAAGCAATCGTGGGTACTCTATCCAGAGTAGCACTCATCAACACAGAACCATCACGACCAACTACGGACGTGGCGTTTCGACTAACGACCCACTGGAAGTCTTTTTAAGACAAAACCGCATCGATTTTGAAGTGTTGCCGGGTAACCATGTGATGGTAAAGCTTGAGCAGCACGTGAACTTTAAAACAGGTTCAGCATTCCCTGAGCCAGCGTATAATCAATGGCTAGATACGCTAGGCAGCTACCTTGCTCAACGCCAAGATATTGATGTGGTGATTGAAGGACACACCGATAACACGGGCACAGATCGAATCAATGATCCGCTTTCAGAGCAGCGAGCAAAAGAAGTGAAGGCTCGATTAGAGAGTAACTACGTATCAAGTCGTTCCATCTATACTCGTGGCTTCGGTGAGTATGTTCCAGCTTGTACGAACGCTTCTGCGCAAGGCAAGGCGTGTAACCGCCGTGTTGAATTGATGCTGATTGTCACGAAGTAGTCGTTTGAAATTTCGCGCCCAATTTGAAGCGATTAACGCCAAATAACAGATATAAAAAATCCCTCACATTCGAGGGATTTTTTGTATCTGACTTTTGTTGCTTTATTGCTTATGCAAACTGCTTTTCTAAGTAAGTCACGATATCCGAAGATTCATACATCCACTCAGTTTTGCCATCTTTTTCGATACGTAGGCAAGGCACTTTAACGCGACCGCCACCAGCTTCAAGCTCTGCACGGTGTTGATCATTGTTCTTTGCATCACGAAGTTCAAATTGAACCGATTGACGTTTCATCGCGCGGCGCACTTTTACACAAAATGGGCACGCTTCGAATTGGTATAACGTGTGCGTCTTTGCCTGCTCATTCACTTTGCTTTGCTCTTCTTGAGAACGTTTCACACCACGTGGGCTGAATACAAAATTCAATAACAAGATGACACGACCTAAGAACCAACGGATAAACTTCATAACTCTCTCTACATATTTAAAATTAGCGTTACAATTTGCAGCATTATATACACAAGTTTTGCTAGATGCTCGCAACAAACCGCTAATATCTATTTTGTCCGTTCGATCGTGTGAGACTTAGCCACATTTAGTCCTAAACGCTTAGACAGTCGAGTCAGATTTGCTCGGTCTGTTTTCAGAACTCGTCCTGCTTGCGCCCAGTTAAAATTGGCATCTTCCAACACTTCAGTAATGATGCTGCGTTGAAAATCGTCCGTCGCGCCACGTAAACCAGCGGATAGGTCGATCGTTGGTGTCGATAATGGTGTGTTTTTTACCTGTGTCGTCGCAATCGGTTGATCTTGGTCGAGTGGGCCACAATCTTCTTTAGTGATTGTCACGAGGTTTTTGTTAGTGCTGCGAGCCAATGCTTTCAGTGCTGAACGGCTGATAACGTGTTCAAGCTCACGAACGTTACCTGGCCAACCGTAACGGTTTAGGAATACCAGAACATCAGAACGGAACTTAACTTGGTTGATACCAAGCTTACGGCGCGCTTGTTCTAGGAAGAAACCAGCTAATAAGCTGATGTCGTCACCACGCTCTTTCAATGCAGGTACCGCGATAGGGTACACACTCAATCGGTGATACAAGTCGGCTCTGAATCGACCGTCTTCAACTTCTTTCTTTAAGTCTCGGTTGGTTGCAGCCAGAACACGAACATCAATGGTTTGGATGTTGTCTTGGCCTACCGGTTGGATTTCGTTGTTTTGCAGCGCACGCAGTAACTTACTTTGTGCTGCTAAAGGCAATTCACCAATTTCATCTAAGAACAGCGTGCCGCCATCGGCTAGAGCAAACTTACCTAAGCGGTTTTTGTCTGCGCCAGTAAATGCGCCACGAACGTGACCAAATAGTTCACTCTCTACCAAGTTCTCAGGAATAGCAGCACAGTTCACGTAGACCAGCGGATTACGCTTACGTTGCGATTGGTGGTGCAGGGTGCGAGCCACAAGCTCTTTACCAACCCCGGTGTCACCATGAATCAAGATATTAAACTCAGATGGAGCTACAACAGCGATGTCGTTCTTAAGCGCGACCATGGTGTCACTGTTACCAATCAACTCACCGCCGTCACGTTCCCACGCTTCTACGTTCAATTCTTCGAGTAATTGCTTTGACTGTTTTGCTTGATGCTCAAGTTGCGAGAAGGTCAGTGCCATCTGCATGGTTGAGGCTGCAATAGCTGCCAGTACTTCAAGGTTCCGCGCCGGAATATTCGCGAAGACATCAGGTTTCAAGCTATCTAGAGTCAGAATGCCCAATAACCTGTCGCCAAATAGCAAAGGCAAGCCCATACAAGCATGCATTGGTAAATCGCCATCATGGTCAATAAGCAAACCATCGAAAGGATCGGGTAGGGAGCTGTCAGCATCGAAACGAACAGGAGAGCGAGACGCGCAGATCTCTTCAAATCGTGGGTGTTCTGAAATGATAAAGCGACGACCGAATGTATCTCGGCTGAGCCCTTGCATTGCGATAGGTACTAGCGTGTCGCCTTGAAGGCTTAAAAGCGCGACACAATCACACGTTATGGTTTTGCGAATGGCATCGATCAGGCGATTGAAACGATCTTGATCGTTGACACCACTTGCGAGGCCAATGGTCATTTCCATGAGGGTAGATGCGGAGATATCTTGCATAAAAAACTCTAACTGTGTGTTTATCTACATAATAGAGTCTTATTGACTTAAAAAAAAGGTCTTTTTGACATTTTTATAAGATGAGTTTTGAGAAGAAAACCAGTAATGACGGGGATTGATAAAGTTGGCACTGATTGTGCAGAAGATACAGAGAAGCCCAATTATAGCGCTGATTAAACAGACTATTCTTGATCTCAATCAATCAGGTTGCATTAATCAGGTTTCGCGATTTTTTGAAATGAAAACGAGTCAAAATAACTCAGTTTCTAAAAATAACTAAGGTTTCAGAAAATCGATAAGTCATTCTTAATTTTTAGTAGTCAAAATGACATATAGGTCATAAGGCTCAGTGTTCGGAGTAAATTCATGCTTAACAATGCACATATCGAAATCATCAAATCTACTATTCCTCTACTTGAGAGCGCAGGCCCAGCTTTAACTCAGCATTTTTATCAACGTATGTTCACGCATAACCCTGAGTTGAAAGATATCTTCAATATGACTCACCAAAGAACAGGTCGCCAAGGCGTAGCACTGTTTGAAGCTATCGCGGCATATGCAAAGAACATTGAAAATCTAGCAGCGTTAACAACTGCCGTTGAACGTATTGCTCAGAAACACACAAGCTTTAACATTCAACCAGAGCACTACCAAATTGTTGGTTTGCACCTGATTGAGACATTACGTGAACTAGCTGCTGACGCCTTTACTCCAGAAGTGGAAGAAGCATGGACAGCCGCTTACCTATTCTTGGCGCAAGTATTCATCGATCGTGAAGCTGAACTTTACCTACAGCGTAAGCAAGCTGTTGGTGGTTGGGAAGCAGCGCGTGCGTTTGTGATTGCAGACAAAATCGAAGAGTCAGCGCTAGTAACAAGCTTTATCCTTCAGCCAAAAGACGGCGGTGAGGTTCTGGATTACACACCAGGTCAATACATCGGTATCGAAGTGAAACCAGAAGGCTCTCAATACAGCGAGATTCGTCAATACTCACTGTCTGATAAGCCAAACGGCAAGCAATACCGTATTTCTGTTAAACGTGAAGGACAAGGCCAAGAGACACAAGGCGTTGTATCTAACCACCTACACGATACGGTTGCTGTTGGTGATGAGGTTAGCCTATACGCACCAGCGGGTGACTTCATGTATCAAGAGCGCAGCAAGCCAGTAACACTTATCTCTGCAGGTGTTGGTGTAACGCCAATGCAGTCTATGCTTGAGTTCCTAAACACGGAAGATAAAAACGAGCCAGTACTTTACCTTCACGCTTGTGAGAACGTAGGCCAACACTCTTTCACGACTCGTGTTAAAGATATTGTTGCCGACAAAGGTTGGGAAGCGAAAACGTGGTACATGAACAAAGATGAATCTGCATGTGAAAACACGCATCAAGGTCAAATGGATCTAGCGTCTATCTCTGATACTAAAGGCTTTGAAGAGAGCGATTTCTACATCTGTGGTCCTGTTGGTTTCATGAAGAATATCGTAGAGCAGCTAGATGCAATGAAAGTTGACCGTTCACGCGTTCACTACGAAGTATTCGGCCCTCACGCTAACTTCTAATAGGTCTCGGCATTTCTAGTAACACTCGCCTGAGCTATTAATACCTTGCCTATTCAAAGGCCTCACAGTGTGAGGCCTTTTTGGGTTTGGTTGGTTTTGTCTGACATCATCGACTACTGCAGAACACGATGGTTCAGCTAAGATCTTTTCGCTTCTATCTAAGAACGTTTCATCTTCTTGGACATGTAGTCGGAATCGAAAAACTCAGGCCAGTACATTTTTACGTAACCACCGGCAACCCAAATCACTAGAATGGTGGCGATGGTTAGCTCAAAGAAACCAAACTTGTGTAGCCAATACCATTGTGGGTATTCCGCGCCGAAAAATGTAGTTAGACGATGCATGGCAATAGCGCTGATCACAGATGGGAAGGTGACGGCAGCAATCGAAGGTTGGAACTTCAAACGCATCAGGCGGATGTAACACAAGTAAATCAACAAAGTCATGGTGATGGCAATGCCCGCCAATGCACCTGTTAGAATCGGGTCTGGGTTGTCGAAGTTAACCAAGTAAGCGGCTAAAGATAAGTTAACCGGAGCTGCCATGATAGCGAGTGTTGGTCTTGCTCGGCGAGGAAGATTGCCTTCGAACACCAAGCGGTACAACACCACTGGCAACATAAGGAAATAGATACCAATACAAGTGACCGCAAGTGTTTCTGAAAATACGGTGTGCCCGAACTGTGTGCCAGCTAAGGAACTGCTGATCAAACCGACCGGATACAGAAACCAACTCGGTACAATGTTCGACATTTTGAAGTTGATGATCTGAAAACTGAAGAACAACACCATCATGGTAAAGTGCAGCAATAGCGCGCAGAACCAAACTGGGTAGGCGATAGCTGGCGATATCTCGGCTAAATAGTCGCACAGAATCAGTAAAGCCATGCTCATTGGTGCCATCAAGCTTCCGCTTAACGGGTGGCGAATATCATTAAGGAAGGTATTAAAGCTCGTTAAATAGCGCAGTAAAACAGGCAGCAATAATAGCGCGCCGAATGCAGCGAGGTAGGGACGAATTATCTCACCAATGCCCGGGATATATAACGCCCAAGCTTGTCCTAACCCAATAACGCCAAGTGCTAAAGACGCCTGAGATGGCGGCACATTTTTTACTTGGGTTAATCTTCTCCAGTTCAACGACTTGCTCCGACTTAGTTAATTACAGAATATTGGACTATTTGCCTTAGTTAGAGTGTGTAGGTCTTCCATCAATAGATTTTGAGGGCACTCAACTAATTTTGAGTGGATGATACCAAGTTTAACGTTTGCTTTTTTGATTTTGATACGGAATCGGGAGATTAAGCACGTTGAATGTGTGCTTTTGTTTCATGAGTCATTTGTAATTAACGTACTTCCTCTTGTTGAGGGAGATCTTGTTGTCTTAGTTTTTCGTTTTTCAGCGTACGGTTAAGCAGTTGACTGTAAATTGGCTGCCCACCTAACATTTGAGCAATGATTACCGCACCTAAGCAGGTGATGATCAACGGCAGGATCAGGTAGTAGTTATTGGTCATTTCGATAACCAACAGTATGCCAGTGATAGGCGCTCGCACGGTGGCGGCAAATAATGCTCCCATGCCAGCAATTGCAAACATACCCGGTTCAATATTCAGTTCGGGAAAGAATGCCGCTGCGATAAGCCCGAACGCATAACCAAAGAGTGTTCCTAGCGCAAGCATTGGTGCAAAGATACCGCCTGGCGCACCAGAGCCGAAACAAAGCAGGGTAGTGAGGACTCGGCCTAAGAAAATCAACAACAACACATTGGCGCTGTAGCTGCCATTCGTGATGTTCGGGATGATACCAATACCACCACCAGTTAATTCAGGTATATAAAGGAGCAACAAGCCAAAGCAACCGCCAAGTAGGGTGCCTGTCATCAAGTAGCGTTTACGGTCATTCTTGTGGATCGCCACAAACAGGTCTTGGGAAAGCGTAATCAGTTTATTGAAAATCACACCAAACAGGCCGAACAACACACCTAATAATAAGAATAACCAAAGTGCGTCGAGTTCAGGCGGCTGGTACTGAGGCATTGTGATAACGGCAGATTGGCCATTGATAGAACGAAATACAATGTTGGCTGAAACTGCTGAGATGATGACGGCTTTGATTGATATGAGTGAGTAGCGAAACTGCGGTCTCATCTCCTCGACTACAAACATGATGCCTGCCAGTGGTGCGTTGAATGCGGCGGCTAAGCCACCAGCGGCACCTGAAGCCAACAGTGAGTGGCGAGTGTCATCATCTTTGACTCGAAAGATATCGGTGACCATGCGACCAATACTGCCGCCCATTTGAACGGTTGGCCCTTCGCGGCCTAAAACCATACCAGAGCCTAACGCGCCCATGCCGCCAAAGAATTTTACGGGTAATACTCTCCACCATCGAACAGGACGCATGCCGTCCATTGCACCTTCGATTTCAGGGATACCTGAGCCAGCAGCTTCTGGAGCAAATCGGTGAACGAGGAAATAGCCAATAAAGGCAAATGCCGCACTAATAAGGAAAGCAGCAAGCCACAATGGTAAATGGCTACCGATTTCATCTTTCAGCCAATCGGTACGAGTTTCTGTGATGAAATGAACCGCAACTTCGAAATAAGTACCCACAACGCCCGCAAGTACACCCACAATACAAGAAAGAAAGAGAACGGAGGCTGGGGTCTTATCTCTTGAGAGAAATTGATTGATAGCATCCCTTGGCATTTTGGCTAATAAGGACTGCTTAATTTTCTCTCTTCTGGTCATAGAAATAAGTTTCCTGAATGAGTTAAGGCGGGGTTGCATTAAATTATACGCTTCCTCTGCATATCCTATAGCAACAAAGATGAAAAGTTGAATTTCATTTATGGAATGTGCGTGTTACATAAATGGAATCTATGGTCAATAGTGGAATCACCGTCACAGTTTTGATCGATTCTCTGGCGGCGGCTTGAATATCCCCAAAAATGAACCATAGTTAAATCGTAAAGCAACATAACGAACCGCAAGGAGAAGTGAGGTTTTACACACAATTTGGATGGATTCAGAAACAAAGTTTTAGTTCCTCGTTAAATGTTCAGGTCGATATTTAAGGCTTCCTGATTCGCGAACTCACGATTGAGTAACGAGGGTGAGGCGTACTGAGTAAGTACGCCTTTAGTTCGTCTGGAGCATCCCATTTCCTCATTCCGCTTCTACTGCTTTATCTCTTCTGATTATTTTCGCGCCAACCTCTATTAACGAATCTCAGTGTAAACAATCGATTGGGGTCAACTTTTTGGTGATTGAGTATATACTCCCTTAAAAAGGAGAACTGATATGACTAAAAAAGTTCCTACAAACATCATTACGGGTTTCTTGGGTGTTGGTAAAACGACAGCCATCTTGAACCTGCTAAAAAATAAACCTGAGAATGAAAACTGGGCTGTTCTGGTTAATGAATTCGGGGAAATCGGCATTGACGGTGCATTGATGACAGATCAAGGCGCTTTGATTAAAGAAGTGCCGGGTGGATGCATGTGCTGTACTGCGGGCGTGCCTATGTCAGTGGGTATTAATGCCTTACTTCGCCAAAAGCCAGACCGTTTATTGATTGAGCCGACAGGGCTTGGTCACCCTAAACAGGTTATAGCGACACTGACTTCCGATCAGTACACACCATATGTCGATTTAAAAGCGACGCTTGGTTTGGTTGACCCACGAAATCTGTCTAATGAAAAGTACACCTCGAATCAGAGTTTTAATGATCAACTAAATAGTGCAGATGTGATTCTTGGTACTAAGGTTGACCTTGTTCATTCTGAAGACATCGATGTGTTCAATGATTGGGTGACGGATCAAACGCCAGCAAAAGTCTTCCATAAGCTAATTCACGATGGTGAAGTGCCATTGGAAGTGTTAGACATTGAAAGAGTATACGGCAGTGCTTCCTCTCATATTGAAGCGCATCATCACGATCACGCTGAACAAGAGCCTCAATTCCAACTTCCTCCTGGTGAAGCTTTCATCCGTAAAGAGAATAAAGGACAGGGCTATTTCAGTTGTGGTTGGTTGTTTGGCGCAGAGCATAAGTTCGACTTCGATGCGCTATTCTCTATGTTGTCAGATCTAACGGCCGAGCGTGTAAAAGCTGTCGTGAACACCGACCAAGGTTGCTACGCATTCAATGTGGCGAATCAAGTCGTGTCTGTGAACGAAATTACGCTTGATGGCTTTGAATCTCGACTGGAAGTGATCGACTCGCAGCTCATGCCATGGGGCGATCTCGAGCAGATTCTACTCAAGCTGTGTGGCATCAAATAGCCCTGTTTTTGCTGTTTGAACCAAGGATCTTGGTGTTTACCTCGTTGAAGGCGGGATAAACACCAGATTAAATGAGAAAGTTTGCGTTATATCACGATAAATGTGAGATAAATCACTCTAATTACTTTATAGTGCTCGGCTGAAATAAGAATGTAGGCTGTCTGCTTAAGGAACCCGTAACAATGTCATTTTCCTCTCAAGGTTTTGCTCCTGAATTAGTCAAAGCGTTGACTGAGTGTGGTTATGAAAAACTCACTCCAATTCAACAAAAAGCGATTCCAATGGCTCGTAAAGGCCATGATATTTTTGCTACTGCTCAAACCGGTACGGGTAAAACAGCGGCATTTTCATTGCCTGTTATCCAACACCTTTTGAACAGCGGTAAAAAGGCGTCTAGAGGAACGGCTCGCGGCCTTATTCTTGCTCCAACTCGTGAGCTTGCTGCGCAGATCGCTCAAAACATTAAAGACTACGTTAAATACACAGATCTAAGTGTTTCTGCGGTTTACGGTGGTAACAAGATGTCTTCACAAGTTCGTCAACTAGAACTGGGTGTGGATATTTTGGTTGCAACACCTGGCCGTTTAGAAGAGCACTTAGAAGCGGGTAACGTGTCTATTGCTAACCTAGAATTTCTAGTATTTGATGAAGCTGACCGTATCCTTGATATGGGCTTTATCAATGCCGTTCGTAAGATCATGTTGGATGTAGAAACATCACCGCAAATCATGATGTTCTCTGCAACGACTTCTACTCAGTTAAACCAACTGTCTGTTGATATTCTGCGTAAACCAAAACGTATTAGTGTTGAGCGCGAAAACTCTACGGCTGCTACTGTTGGTCACGTGGTTTACCCAGTGGATCAAGAGCGTAAAACAGAACTGCTTTCTGAGCTGATTGGTCGTAAAAACTGGCGCCAAGTGCTTGTTTTTGTTAACTACAAAGAAACAGCGAACGATGTAGTTAAAGAGCTTAAGCTAGACGGCATTAAAGCAGTACTGTGTCACGGTGATAAAGCGCAAAGTGCTCGTCGTCGTGCTCTAGACGATTTTAAAGAAGGTAAAGCGCGTGTAATGGTAGCAACCGACGTTGCGGCTCGTGGTCTTGATATCGAAGACTTACCACACGTAATTAACTACGACATGCCTTTCCTAGCAGAAGACTATGTTCACCGTATTGGCCGTACAGGTCGTGCAGGTAAGCAAGGTCACGCTGTCTCTTTCGTTAACCGCGAAGAAGAGCTGACTGTCGTTCAAGTTGAAAAACTGATTCAACAGCGCATTCGTCGTGTTGAACAACCGGGTTATGAACCGAAGAAACGTGATGCTTACATCGAGAAGCTGAACACTAAATCGGCTTACAAAAACCGTCAGGGTCGTAAGAACAACGCGAACGAAGAGCCACAAGATCAAGCAAGCGCTGAACGTCGTTTGACTATGATGAAGCGAATTAAAAACCGTCGTAAGTAATTACGGTTGGTGATTGAAAAGAGCCACTGTTATGTGGCTCTTTTTGTTTGTATTGATCGCAATATTGTTTATTGTCATTACTGCTTCGTTTCAACCTCGCTTCATTTCAAGCCCGATCAAGAAACAAGAACTAATAAATAAAAACAAGTCGATAAGGTAATAATATGGATAGCGCACTACTTTGGGCTTTTATTCCCACGTTTTTCTTCGTGTCAATCACGCCCGGTATGTGTATGACTTTGGCGTTGACACTTGGAATGAGTGTTGGATACAAGCGTACATTATGGATGATGATCGGTGAACTGGCTGGTGTCGCTGTGGTTTCTATTGCCGCGGTATTGGGTATCGCTTCGATCATGTTGAATTACCCATGGCTATTTACGGGCTTTAAATTTGTTGGTGCGGGTTACCTGTTTTATTTAGGCGTTCAGATGTGGCGTTCGAGAGGCAAACTGGCGATCAGTACTGACAACCAAACAACAAAAGTCAGCAATGATTGGGACTTGGTGGTTCAAGGTTTTGTCACTGCAATTGCGAACCCAAAAGGCTGGGCGTTTATGATTTCTTTGCTGCCTCCTTTTATTAACAGCAATAAAGACTTAGCACCGCAGTTACTCATTCTCGTGTCGATCATTCTGGTTTCTGAGTTTGTTTGCATGACTTTATACGCGACCGGCGGTAAGAGCTTAAAACATATGCTCGGCAAGGCGGATAACGTTAAGTTGATGAACCGTATTGCTGGTACGTTGATGATGGGTGTTGGTGTGTGGCTGTTCGTGAGTTAATTCTGAAAAGCGATAACGGTTAGAGATCTCCGACTCAGTCGTCCCTCCTTCTCGAGGATGACTAGAGCTTGGTATGACGAGCTCTTTGGATGATGATAAGTTTTTAAGGCTTGGTTCCTTACTTAAACCGAAGAATGCATAGAATATAAAAAGAGCAATAGGGCATTTGGCCTTATCGCTCTTTTTGATTTTACTGAGCTAGCGAACAGAAACTAGATAACAGAAATGTTTCTGATCTTAGCTAGATTTGCGTATTAAACCGCGATTTCACCGCCGTCTTCACGACGAATCACAACCGTAGATGCTCTTGGACGAACATTGCCTTGAGTTTGTGCTGTTGCATCTTCAGACGATGGCCAGTTTGCCGGGTGTTGAATGTTCACAAACAGTGATTTGAAATCTGGGCTGATGGTAAAGCCAGTCACTTCACAACCGTTTGGACCCACAAAGAAGCGTTTAAGCTGTGCTTGGTTGTTTGCATCAATCACCGCACTGTTGCCGTTGTCATCCGTTAACTGAGATGGAACCACTGCCAGCATTTGGTCATTGGTGTAGCCAGTGACTTCGTCTGCGCCGTTATCTGTCTGAATCCACAAGATGCCACGAGCATCAAACGCTAAGCCGTCAGGGCTCGCGAATTGGTTCATGTCTGTTAGACCAGAGCGGTTAATAGACTTGTCTTCCACTGCTGGTGAACCAAATACGAAGATATCCCAATCGAACTCGCCTGCCGTTTTGCCTTCATCCCAACGGATAACATGACCGAACTTGTTGTCTACGCGAGGGTTCGCAGAGTTCGCTTCTTTACGCTTGTTGTTATTAGTCAGCGTTAGGTAAGCCGTACCCGTCATTGGGTCAACAGAGCACCATTCAGGGCGATCCATTGGCGTTGCACCAACAAGGTCGGCAGCGCCCGCTGTATTGATGATAAGCGCTGCTTGAGAGTCAAATGAATCACCTAGCTTGCCGCCGTTTGTAGTCTTGCTGCCCAACGTTAGTGGTAGCCACGTACCTGAACCGTCATCGTTGAACTTAGCCACATACAGCGTGCCTTTATCCATGTACTTGTCACCCGCACTTAGGCGATTACTCGGTTCTGCGTCACGCGGGTCCCATTTCTCTTCAGAAACAAATTTGTATAGGTATTCAAAGCGAGAATCGTGACCAGAGTAGAATACGATTGGCTCGCCTTCGGTCAACTTACCAAACGTACAGCCTTCGTGACGGAAACAACCCAGTGCAGAACGTTTCTTAGCGCGAGAGTTTGCTGTGTATGGGTCTATTTCAACAATGTAGCCGTGACCGTGTGCTTCGTTACGGTAATCGTCCATTGCTGACTCACCTGTTGGTGTTACGTCAAAGCGAGCAAATTCGTCTAGGCGTTCTTGTTTGTTACCTGAAAGCGTGTCCCAACCGTAACGTGTTTTGTCAGTAGCGATACCAATACGTTCTTGCGCTGGTGTTGTCTCGCCTTTGTTAACGAAATAACCCGGCCAGTTTTCTTCACACGTTAGGTAAGTGCCCCATGGTGTGTAGCCATT
Organism: Vibrio sp. 10N.247.311.47; assembly: GCF_041467535.1. Taxonomy (NCBI): domain Bacteria; kingdom Pseudomonadati; phylum Pseudomonadota; class Gammaproteobacteria; order Vibrionales; family Vibrionaceae; genus Vibrio; species Vibrio sp. 10N.247.311.47. The sequence goes on along the minus strand of NZ_JBFSUR010000026.1, from coordinate 20,582 downwards.
ACCACAGTTGTTCAACGTGCCACGAGCTTGGCTGCCGTCTTGTGAGAACTTGGTTTTGGTAAATTCACTGTGAGCAACAGGACCAGACAGATCCATTACGGTCGCGCCTGTGTAGCGGCGGTTAAGTGGATCGTTATCGACCATCACCCATTGGTTGCCTTCAAGTTTTACACGAACCACACTCACGCCGTGTGCGTTGATCTCTTTACGTACTTCATCAAGGCTAGGGCGGTTGCCTTCATCGTATGTAGGACCATTAGCGTGCAGTGCTTTTTGGTCGATGTATTCGTGATTAATCACCAACAAACCGTCGTTGCTGTTGCCATTAAGCGGGAAGAAGTGCATGCCGTCGTGGTGCATGCCCAGTGAGTTTGCTTGATCTTGTGCGTTGTTGGTTCCATCTTTTAACCAAGCATTGCCTTGCTTGTTAAGTGGAGTACCCCAAGGAACCAATACTTGTGCTGTATAGCCTTTTGGCACAACGACACTGTCTGTCAGTGAGCCTTTAACCGATTCGAATGCAAGTGTAGCAGTGCTTTTTTGCGGTGCGCTAGATGATGCTGTCGCCGCGTGCGCTGTGCTGTGGCCTGCTAAACCAAAAGCACCAAACGCCGTCATTGCACTGATGCCTAAACCGCCTTTGAGAACATTTCTTCTTGAAAGGTTCGCATCTAAAACTTCTTCGAAGGGTTTGTTTTTGCTCTTATTAAAACGAGTGCTATCAAATGTTTCCTTGCTCATCTTTACTGCTTCCTATTGGCTGATTTTATTATTCGTTATTCATGACTTACCCACCTACTAACTAATTGGTTAATAAGTTGGGTCAATGTGTGACTAATCGTGAAGCAGTTAAGTGACAGATTTTTATAGATTTGATTAAGGTTTTGTTTCTGTAGCACGATTTTTGCCATTAACACCCTTGTGTAATACAAAACTCTTGGGGATTGATGTGGAACTGTGTATAAATGCTTTATCAAACGAAAAGAGAGGCAGTTATGAAATTAGATAAAATCGAAAACAAAAATCGTCGCCTACGCAAAAAGCTATACCTAGGTGAATTCGCGATTCTGGGTTTTGAAGTAAGCTGCAAGACATCGATTACTGATTTTGATCAATACGATGTGTTCATTGATGAGTTCATTGATTTCATCGACAGCATCGGTCTGTGCTTTGGTGGCGGCGGCCTTGAGCTGTTTGAAGGTTTCTTATGCTCAATTGAGCGCTACCGTTCAGTAACAGAAGCAGAACAACTGCAAGTTGCTCAATGGCTTGAAGCTCGTGCTGAAGTAAGCAAAGTGGAAGTTAGCGAACTGATTGACGCAAACTACGCGTTCTAATTTGATGTTGTGTTGTTAGCTCGATTGAAAGGCCAAATACGGCTTAGGAAAGAGTAACAACAGTACGCTAGAATAAAGGCCGAATCGTTAAATCGATTCGGCCTTTTTGCGTTTTATTCGTTCCATTTCTATTCTTTATCTTCTTTTCTATCCCTTCTGACGTAAATGATAAATTGATATTTTTCGATTAAATATTAGTACTTTATCGCTATTTTTATTTGCAGTAATAAGTTTGGATAAACTTGTGAGAGTTTTATGAGAATTCAATGAAGTTGCTGATAGATTTGATCGTCATTCTTAGAGTCAACAACACCACAGTTCGTTCTGGCAAAGGTAACGGTATATCGCTGTTATTCGTTTTGTTGGCAACGATAGGACTCGATAAAGGATGGAATCAAAATGAATAAACGTACTCAAATAAGCTTAGTGATCAGCTCGGCTATGTTGGCCTTCGGAGCGGCTCAAGTTCAGGCTGCTGAGCTTGAAGTCACTGTCACTAATGCAACGAAAGGGATCTACTTTACGCCTATCTTAGCGGCGGCTCATGACTCAAGCTTGTTCATGTTTAGAACGGGTGAAACGGCTTCTTCGGAACTAGAGTCCATGGCCGAAGGTGGCGATATTTCAGGTTTATCTGGTGTCATTGCCAACGCGGGAGGCGTGGTGGTTGAGAACTCAGCGGCCGGCATCCTCAATCCAGGCGTCGCAACTACGTTTGATATCAGTACTGGTGATTTAGAGTACCTATCATTGGGTGCAATGTTGCTGCCGACAAACGACGGCTTTGTTGGTCTAGATAGCTGGAAGATCCCAACTCAAGCGGGCACCTACAAAGCGACTCTAAATGGTTATGACGCAGGCACAGAAGCCAATGATGAGCTGGCGGGCAGTATGCCGAACCCTCCATTCATTACCTTTGGCGCTGGTGGCACAGGTGTAGAAACGGCAGTATCAAACGCTAAGGTTCATATTCATCCAGGTAACATTGGTGATGGTGATGCGGCGGGCGGCATCAGTGACCTCGATAGCAGTAGCCATCGATGGTTAAACCCTGTTGCAACTATCACCATTGTTGTGAAGTAAGGGGGGTGTATGAAAGCTAGAATTCTATTTATCGCTGCATCAGTAGCTGTGTTAGCGGGTTGTCCGGACGATGACGACGATTACTATCGCTATGATGTGAGTGTTACTAACCTCACCCCCAATCAACCAATGTCACCACTCGCGGTGTTGACTCACAATACGAATTTTGATCTGTTTGAAGTTGGGCAAAGTGCCTCTGTCGATCTGGAATACTTGGCGGAAGGGGGTAGTAATGCACAATTGCTTGCGCTCAGTGACAGTGACGCCAATGTTTATCAAGGCATCTCAGGCAATGGACTGATTCTTTCAGGTGAGCAAGACACGGTGTCGATTCGTGTCGACCCAAATCAAGAAGGGTATATCTCAGTTGCTTCCATGTTGGTGAACACCAATGATGCGTTTGTCGGCGAATCCGGATTATCGCTCAAGTCATTAGCGGTGGGTGATACCTTTACCATGAACATGAATGTTTGGGATTCGGGAACTGAGCTGAACGATGAGCTTGCTGCAACCATTCCGGGACCAGCAGGCGGTGGTGAAGGTTTTAATACCACACGAGACGACACCGATATAGTGAGTTTTCACTCTGGCGTAATCAGCCAAGATGATGGCCTTACGACTTCTACTTTAAGTGCAAATCATCGTTTCCTTAACCCCGGTGCAAGAATCACCATTACTCGAACTCAGTAACAGGTTGAAAGCACGATGAAAGAATTCCTGCTCTGTTCCGGTCAATTGAAAGGTGGGCGGACTCAGAATAGAGCAGGGATCATGAATAGTGCTGCGGTAAATTTGATGGCAAACATATTGTTGGTTGAAGACGATGATGACTTGGCTGAACTGGTGCAGATGCATCTTAAGTTCCAAGGGCATAACGTAATCAGAGCTAATGTGATTGAAAAGGCTCAGGCGCTCTATAAAGAGGGTCATTTCGATTTGATCGTACTGGATCGTGGCTTACCAGACGGTGACGGACTCGATTTCTGTCGAATGTTGCGTCAGCAAGAGGATTGGACGCCAGTACTCATGCTAACCGCAAGAGACGCTGAGTTAGATAAGGTGTCAGGCTTAGAAGCCGGTGTTGATGACTACATAACGAAACCTTTCAGCGTTCTCGAGTTTCAAGCAAGAGTGAGGAACGTGCTTCGCCGTTTAAGCCATGTCGAATCAGCGACTCAAGAGGTTGTGACAGCAGAATCGATTATGAATTTTGGTGTGCTCACTATTCAACCTGAACGCCATCAGGTGTCACTCAATAACCAAGACGTACCGCTGACAGCTACCGAGTTTACCTTACTTCATTTCTTAGCAACCCGCCCGGGGCGTGTGTATAGCAAAGACGAGCTGCTCGATCATGTTTGGAATACTCATCACTCTGGCTATCATCATACCGTGTGTAGCACAGTCAACCGTCTAAGAACCAAGCTTGCGATGCCGAATAGTGATGATGATTTCATTAAAACCGTTTGGGGTGTTGGTTATAAGTTTGAGTCGAAAGCTTAGGCCTATGTGTCGCGTCCGAAGTTTACTAAAAGACCAGTAACACCTAAGAGCCATCGAGGAGAGAACATGAGTTTCAAATCGCGTTTAGTGTTGTTCACCAGTTTGTGGTTTCTGCTCGTGAGTGTGGTGATTGCTTATACCTATAATTGGCAAAAAGAGACCATAGAACAAAGAACTAAGCAGAGCTTACACAAAGAGCTCGCGGTTCATATGCGCGATGATAACCCTCTGATGATAGGGACTGACTACAACCCCAAAGCCCTTAAATCCATATTTCATACCTTGATGTTGATTGGTCCCGATTTCGACATTTATTTTCTCTACAGCCAAGGAAATATCACGACGCATGCTGCGCCAGAAGGCACTGTGTTGGCAAGCCAGATAGACTTAGCACCCATTAGACAATTTTTAAATGACGAGCCTTATCCGATTCTTGGCGAAGACCCTATCAATCCTGATTCTCGTAAGGTGTTTTCCGTTGCTGCGATTGAAGAGTTGGGTTCAACAGTTGGGTATCTGTATGTGTTGATTGGCAGTAATCGCCATACCGTGATTGCTAATTCGCAAGTCGACACACCTTATATGGCGCTAGCAGGACTTATGCTGATCTCTATCTTGGGTTTTGCAGTTGGGGCTTATCTATTGGTTAAACGTAGCCTGTTAAACCCAATAGAAGCAGTAACCAACAAGCTGCAACAACAAGCAGAGCAAGATTTTCGATTGGACCCGAACTTCATTCATCAAGTACCAGAATTGGTGCCGATTGCACGCTCGTATCAGTTGATGGCGAAGCACATTCAACAGCAATTTTTGCAACTTGAATATCAGTCGTCACATCGAAGACAAAGCTTATTACAGCTCAGTCATGATTTGAAAACGCCATTGTCGAGTGTATTGGGGTATCTAGAAACGTGGAGGATTCAAAACCCACATTCGGATCCACTCATAGATGTGGCATATCGCAATGGCAACAAGTTATCTGAACAGCTCCATTCGCTGTTAGATAGCGCCAAGAATGATAACCCGGTACCCACATATCAATACGCTTCAATCGATTTCAATGGGCTGATGAGCGAATGCTTAGAAACGATACAAAGCAAATATCGCCATAAAAATGTTGAGTTGAACATTAATATGCCTATTGGAATCAAGGCTGTGGGTGACAGTGATCTGCTTGAGAGGTTGATTTTGAATCTGTTAGATAATGCATTGAGGCATAGCCCAAGTGGCACTGTGGTGTCGTTAGATGTTGGTTTTGAAGCGGATTCCAAACGGGTGAAGGTGGTGATTCATAATGAGGTTGAACTGGAAGCGCCGAATGGTTCTTTGGGAATAGGAACCAAGATCGCGCAGTCGATACTGATGTTACATCACAGCGTGCTAGAAACAACAAAGGCAGAGAACTCCTTTCAGCAAAGCTTTTATTTGCCTTCGGTATAGCTCTGTCTGCCTTCGTTTAGCTCGATGTATACTTACGTAGAACTAACGTTAAGCGTCTTTACTGTCTTCGTTGCCTTCGTTCACTTTCGCGTAGAAGTGAAGTAGCTCAGTTAATTCTTTAACCCAGCCAAACGCATCTTTAGGTGCGTTCTTTAAGATCTTTTCTACTTTCTCACAGTGCACTTCGATTGCGATTGCTTCTTCAAGGTTGAAAGAAATTGAGTAGAAGTGCCAAAGCAGTAGGCGAGTCATTCGCTCGATGTTCTGTTGCGAGTTATCCGACTCTGAGAAGGCTAGGTTTACTTCACCAAGCGCGATAGCTGTCATTCGAAGCATTGCGTCAAATTTCGCTGATTGCATGCGTTCTTCGCTGGTGACTTCTTCTTGCTCGAACGTAAACAATTCCGTCATTGCATCTTCAGGTACAAGGCGATGAATCATTCTTAAACTAAATTCTTCTAGTTCATGGCGAGGCATGGTGATTAAGCAATTTAAGGTGTAGTCGCGTTGCATGGTGTTCTCTTGGATCTGCAAAAAGGTCGGACAGTTTAATGGAGAAGCGAGTTTAGAAAAAGCAGATTTTAGATAAGCCTGCGTTGGCAGGCTTATCTGTGTACTACAAGCCCTAAAATCGATGCTTAGGGGAACTGTATTTAGGTTTGAACGCAGTATCAGGCTTTGCTATGGCTTGGCGGTTGGTACTGCATCGACTGGTCGTTTCTCATGAATATGTTGCTCGCGACCAAACTGCCGATGCAAATAGAACCAAGGGCGAGCCAAGTCATCGCATCAGGAATCTCGTTGAATAGTGGGATCGCCAACAAGGTCGCCACTGCGGGTGTTGCACTGCCAAAAGCGGCAGAGCGTTCAGCCCCTAAGGTATTAACCGCATAAAGGTAAGTGAACGCAGCGATTAAACCCGCCCCAACGCCTTGCACTGTTGAATGAACGGCAAGCTCCGTGAAGGGCCAATTAGCGATTGGTGTGTCCATTAGGTGGCTTGGGAGGGTTCCAGTCAGGATTAGGACGAGTAAAAGCAAAGTAGAACAGAGAGAAATAAAACCGGCACTGACTAACGCATTAAGATTAGCGACACGGGCTGAGATGGTGAACATCGCCCACATTAAGCTTCCGCATAAAAACAACAAATGACCTTTGGTGTATTCGAAGTTGAAGCTGCTTAAGCTACTCCCTAAAAACAACAGTATGCCGAGCAAAACCAAACCTAAACCAACAACACGATGTCGGCTGAGTGGCTGCTTAAAAAAGAGTACCGCAATTCCTGTAACGAACAGAGGAAGCGTGCCCGGAACAAGAGCACTGCCATGAGATACCGGAACAAACTGCATGGCCGTTCCGGCAACAAGCAGATAAGGTAATCCGCTACCTACGAACATACCCGTTAGATACCGTTTAGGGACGACGGCAATTGCGCTGCGTGCTTTCCACATCAAAGGCAATAACACCAAAGCCGGTATGAGAAATCTTGTGAGAGCGATATCGGCAGGTGTTAAATCTGAATTTGCGCCGCCTTTAAGAGAAAGAAAAAAGCTCGCCCAAATGAGTAGGGTGACAGTAATAGATAAGTAGCCAAGATTCATAATATAGAAGGAGAGTGGGTGATGACTCATTATGGAACAGTTGGTGTGCCACAGGTTGGCAAGTTTTGGCTAAAATTGAACTATCGTTGATGATTTCTGCTAATATTCACCAAATAATTAACGGATTTAACTAATGTTTGGCATTTACTATGGATAGAATTGATAGGCATCTTCTCGAACTGCTACAAAAAGATGGCAGGTTAACCACGGCTGAACTTGCTGATGAAGTGGGTTTATCACCTTCGCCTTGTGCAAGACGAGTCAAAAGGCTAGAAGAAAAGGGCATTATTGACGGTTATCGTGTGAGCTTGTCACGAGAACAAGTCGGCATCGCAATGAGTGTGTTTGTTGAGGTGAGCCTAAACAACCACCAAGAAGTGTCGATAGATAAGTTTGAGGCGGCTGTTGTAGAGATGGAAGAGGTGATCAGTTGCCACGTTGTATCTGGGGCTTATGACTATTTGCTAGAAGTGGTTAGCCCGAACTTGATGGCCTACGAGGCATTTACAAGAAAACTTCAAAGGCTCTCTAACGTGAAAGATATTCATACCCACCTTGCGATAAGACAAGTAAAAGGCAATGCACCACTGCCAATTTATACCGATTAAGCCAAACTCTGAGCAGTAACACGAAGGCAGAATAAGCTGAAAACGAAATGGTTTACTCCTGAAGTAGAAGCGCGGTCAATATCAAAAATCATCCATTAAGTGTCAGGCTTCAGGCAATAAAAAACGGAGCACCTCGTGAAAGGTACTCCGTATATGATAGGTGCAAAACTTAGTGATACTTAAAGTTAGAGATTGAACAATCCCCAGTTTGTGCATTAATTCTGAATGAAAAAGCATGTGAATGATAATCCACGCCGTCATTCCAAATTGTCTCTCCAAATATCTTACATAGCTCTAGCTCACTTACTGAACCGAACTCTTCCATGTGTTTAGCTACAGATAAAAGTTTACCTCTTATCTCTGCAGTCCATTCCGTGTTACTCAAGCAGTTGAAAGCCATAGTCTTTTGCATATTACCTAGCCAAAATGTTTCTTGTTATTAAGTTATATGAAGATTCATGATAACAATTTTCTGGCGTTTGTAAATCTATTTTGTGATGAATATCTCACATACTCGCTTGCATTGGTCGGAAATTGAACCTCATTGTTGATAGATAGCACATTACTTTCACAACCTATTGATAAAGCTTTGATTAACGAGTTCTTAGAATATTATGAATGGGATTGAGCATATTTATCGGAAAAGTCCAGTCGAACGAGTGAGAGAATCTAATGGTGATTTCAGTTTGATGCACCGTTTGCTGGTTGGTTTATGTGGCGGGCTTCGTCAATCATCGTCGCTTCTCTGCGGTATTTTGAAGACAGCTGACGGAATTTTTCACTGAGTGTATGGAGATCTTGGGAGAGTGATTGTGAGCTTTGGACGTGCACCTGCGCGCTTTCTGCCTGGCGTGGGAGTTTTGCTTTGGTGCAGTGTTTGGCGACGGCTTGCCATGAATACGCTAGAGAGTCAGCGCCTTCAAGTTCACTAGACACAAAATACGCCTGTTGTAGCAAAACCTCGGAGACGTCATACGCGGTATTCATATGACTATTGAGCTGCACATTAAACCTTTCTTCGTACTTTGCCCAAAGCTCAATGATCTGCTTTTCATTAAAGTGTTTAGATAACAATGTCTGTGACTCATAGGTTGAAAGAACTTGGTTGAACTCTTTGGTGTACTGACTATAGCGACCTTCAAAAGAGAGCTGACGATCCAACAGTGTTTGCCAGTTTTCACGGTCACAATGATTCGCTAGAGCGACATTGGCACTCAAAGTTACGCTTACAATGATAACTTTCCCCCAAAAACTCATGACTTTCCTCTACTTACCGTGCGCTCTACTGAGAGTATAGATGAGCAGCAGCATGAGTTGATGTACACTTGAGACATACCTATAACGGAAGAGCTGGTGGATTTGATGAAAAAAGCGCTGATCGCTTTACTTGTGTTGTTGATATTGGGCGGAGCGGCATACTACTTCTTAGTCATGAATAAAGCACCAATCCCACAAGAGAAAACGGAAGAGCCGGCGTTAGAAGCTACCGAGCAATCTGAATCTGACCTCGTACCCATCATGGATCTTCAGCCTGAACCAGAGCAGACGGAATTTTACGTTTTGGAGAGAAAGCTAGAAGTGGTCGAGCAACCTGAAATTGATGGCTTGATAACGGATTACCTCTACAAAGGGGAAAAGGTGGAGGTACTCGAGAAACAGGGAGAATGGGCTCGTATCTCAGACTATATTGTCCTTAAAGATGGCGGCCCACAGACGGCGGAATGGGTCTCTATGTCAGGCTTATCGAATGATGAAGTCATTATTTCGGAAAAAGAAAGCAAAGAGATATTGGATTCCTATTTGGTTAAGTCTGATGATCTCAAGATCCATCAAGAAAAATTCCGTAATTCGGTGGCTAAACTGATCTCTGAGGGGGAGTGTGCCCCAAGTGATTTTGAAGAATTAGGCGGATGGGTGAAATCTGTTAAGTACAGCAATCGAGATGTATATTTTATTTATTGTGGTGGGTTGTCCCTTGAAAACAAAATTTATCTTGATGTAAATACAAATGAAATATTTACGAAGTAAAAATCGCCCCATTTTAAGTGTTGGACGTATTAATATTCTTTAGGGTTACCGTTCATAAGTAAAATTTTTGAAATCTTACTTTATCGCAGAGTGGGCTTCTTTATTGGCACCTCATTATATTTAATCCGATATAAGCAGTATCTGGCTATTCCGTTTAAACAATGGGTCTACAGTTTTTATGATATGAGAGTATTGTTGTCGGGATTCCGTAAAGCAGGTGCTGCCGATTCTTGATAAGGAAGATGTCGATAAAGAGAACGTCGATCCAGAAGCTTCGGAAAACCAAGCTTAACGTTTTGCCTCTTACTTAACAGTAGGAATACCTTAACAGTCGAAATACGAAGCACCAGACAATAAAAAAAGCCACTGAAATCAGTGGCTTTTTCGTATCAACTCATATCAGAATTATCTGGTAGAAGTTGATGGAATCTCGATTGTTAATCGATTTCTTTGTCTTTACCCAGAGATAAAATCCAAAGAGATACGGCTGCAACACCTGCAAAGCCACCAAGAATGATAACTGGCATAGCGCTGTAACCTAGGATGTGCCAAATTACGCTTTCTAAAGTACTCATTCAATCGCTCCTTATTGCCAGCCTTCAACGCCGTGCATGTCTGGTAGTTTGTGTGCAATACCTTTGTGACAGTCTACACACGTTTTTTCACCAGAAGCTAGCGCAGTCGAGTGTTGTTTCGCACTACGGGGGCTCTGCTCTGAGAAGTCCATGTAATCAAACTGGTGACAGTTACGACACTCAAGTGAATCGTTCTTCTTCAATCGAGCCCATTCGCGTTCCGCTAGGTGAGCACGACGTGCTTTGAACTTTTCTTCAGTATTGATGGTTTTCGCAATAAAGTGTGCGTATAGCTCTTTAGATGCTTGAACCTTACGAACAATTTTATCTGTCCATTCATGAGGAACGTGACAGTCTGAACAGATAGCACGAACACCAGAACGGTTAGAGTAGTGAATTGTCTCTTGGATTTCAGCAACGATAGGTGCGTGACAGCCAGAACAGAATTCTTCCGTGTTGGTTGCCTCCATACCCGTGTTGAATGCACCCCAGAACAAAAGACCACCCGAGAAACCCAAGAACAAAACAACGCCTACGGCTGCTTTGCTTGGTGTCGCAAGTCTTTTCCAAAACGCTTTAAGTAATTTTATCATATATAGCCTCTCTTACAGTCCGGCTACGATTAACGCAGTGAATCTACAGGTTTGAACTCGTTCTCAACTAGTGGATTAGCATTAGCTTGAGGTACGTGACACTGTAGACAGAAGTAACGACGAGGTGATACGTCTGCAAGTACCGCATCTTCACGGTTCATGTAGTGAGTTACACTCACTTTAGTAGCACCCATTTCTTTTGCGTTTTTCCAGCTGTGGCAAGAAAGACACTTGTTAGCGTTAAGAGAAACTTCATAGCTACGAATAGTATGAGGCACTAGAGGTGGTTGGTATACGTAGTCACTCTCAAGTACTTGGTCACGAGGGAACTTTTTGAAGTCATCTGCTGCGCGAGTTGCTTCAAGTTCACTTGCACCACGTAGAGATTCTACGCCACCAATGCCGCCTGGGTTATCCAGTTCAGCTTCAGCTTGAACTGCACCAGCTAGCAAAAGACCAGCTGATAGTAGGGCAGTAATCAGTTTTTTCATGGTTAATTTCTCCGCCTAAAGGCTAATTCTTTGAGTGGACTACTTCTTTCAAAAAGTAACGAAAAAAGCAGTCGCAATATTAAAAACGTCAGATCTACGAGCTAAGTGGTAAGAACATATTGTCCTTAAGCGACCTTAGTGATCTTAACTGGACACTTCTTGTAATCCGTCTGTTTAGACAGAGGATCCGTTGCATCCAAGATCAACTTGTTGATCAGAATTCTTGCATCAAAGAATGGTACGAATACCAAGCCTTGTGGTGGACGGTTACGACCACGAGTTTCAACACGAACGCGTACTTCACCACGTTTGTTTTCGATAAGAACTTCATCACCACGGCGAAGACCACGAGCTTTAGCATCAGCAGGGTGGATGTAACAAAGTGCATCCGGTACTGCTTTGTAAAGTTCTGGTACACGACGAGTCATAGTACCTGTGTGCCAGTGCTCAAGAACACGACCTGTACATAGCCACATATCGTATTCATCGTTTGGTACTTCAGGTGGCGCTTCGTATGGTGCATTGATGATCAGTGCTTTACCATCTGGTTTGCCGTAGAAGTCCCAATCAGAACCTTTCTTAGCATATGGATCTGAACCTTCTTTAAAGCGCCATAGTGTCTCTTTACCGTCAACAACAGGCCAACGTAGACCACGAACTTGGTGGTAGCGATCGTATGGTGCTAAATCGTGACCGTGGCCGCGACCAAAGGCTGCGTATTCTTCGAATAGACCTTTTTGAACGTAGAAACCTTGAGCTTGTGCATCGTCGTTAAGCTCTTGAGCTTCAGACAGTGGGAATGCATCAACGTTGCCGTTTTTGTAAAGCACGTCGTACATGGTTTTGCCACGGTACTCAGGCATTTTCGCAACCAGTTCTTCACCCCAAACTTCTTCAATAGTGAAGCGCTTAGAGAATTCCATGATTTGCCATAGGTCAGACTTAGCTTCACCTACAGTTTTCACTTGTTGGTACCATGCTTGTGTACGACGCTCTGCGTTACCGTAAGCGCCTTCTTTCTCAATCCACATTGCTGTTGGAAGGATGAGGTCAGCCGCTTGAGCTGTTGCCGTTGGGTACGGGTCAGAACATACAATGAAGTTATCTGGGTTACGGTAACCTGGCAGACGTTCAGTGTTGATGTTTGGACCCGCTTGCATGTTGTTGTTACACATTACCCAGTAAGCGTTGATTTTACCGTCTTTCAACATACGGTCTTGAAGAACAGCGTGAGCGCCGGGTACCGGTGGAATGGTGCCTTCTGGAAGTTTCCAGATATCTTCTGCAATTTTACGGTGTTTAGGGTTAGCAACCACCATATCGGCAGGTAAACGGTGAGCGAATGTACCAACTTCACGCGCTGTACCACACGCTGACGGTTGGCCAGTTAGTGAGAATGGGCTGTTACCTGGAGTAGAAATCTTACCTGTAAGAAGGTGGATGTTGTATACAAGGCTGTTCATCCATACGCCACGAGTATGTTGGTTCATACCCATAGTCCAAAGTGACATTACTTTGATGTTTGGATCGGCATATTGCTTAGCCAGCTTGATAAGGTCTTCTTGAGATACACCTGACATTTCAGACGCTTTCTCAACTGTGTATTCAGCAACAGACGCTTTGTAGTCTTCGAAAGAGATAGCAGTCATTTCGCCTGAGTTAGGGTTTGCGGCTGCTTTCTGTAGTGGATCATCGTCACGCAGACCGTAACCGATGTCTGTCGTTGCTTGCTTGAAGTTCGTGTGCTTGTTCACGAAGTCCCAGTTAACCGCATCGTTTTGGATGATGTAGTTTGCGATGAAGTTTGCGATCGCAAGGTCAGACTGAGGGTTGAAGATGTAACCCGTGTCTGCAAGCTCGAAAGAACGGTGGTAGTAAGTAGACAGTACGTTTACTTTAACGTGTGGGTGGCTTAGACGACGGTCTGTAATACGAGTCCATAGTACTGGGTGCATTTCTGCCATGTTTGAACCCCACAGTACGAATGCGTCTGCGTGTTCAAAGTCATCGTAACAACCCATTGGCTCATCAATACCGAAAGTGCGCATGAAGCCTACTACAGCAGAAGCCATACAGTGACGAGCGTTTGGATCTATGTTGTTTGAACGGAAACCCGCTTTCATCATCTTAACGGCTGCGTAGCCTTCCATTACTGTCCATTGGCCTGAACCGAACATACCAACACCTGTTGGACCGTTCTTCTTCAGTGAAGCTTTCCATTTCTCAGCCATCACGTCGAACGCTTTGTCCCAAGATACGGGTGCGAAATCACCATCTTTATGGAACTCACCATCTTTCATACGAAGAAGAGGTTGTTCTAGACGGTCTTTGCCGTACATGATTTTTGAAAGGAAGTAGCCTTTAATACAGTTAAGGCCTTTGTTTACAGGAGCTTCTGGATCGCCTTGAGTCGCAACCACTTTACCGTTTTGAGTACCTACTAGTACTGAACAGCCCGTACCACAAAAACGACAAGGCGCTTTATCCCACGTGATTTTTGTTTGATCAGAGCTAGCGATCAGGTTGGTTGCTGTTGCCGGTAGTGTTACACCTGCAACGGCTGCCGCTGATGCAGCTGCGTTTGCTTTCACAAACGCACGTCTTGTCATTTTCATACTTCACCCTCAAGTTGAGAATTGTTACTTCCAGTTTCTAAATCCGTTTCGTCGAGTCCAGTTTCGATTTGGTGATAAACCAAAGCTGTCCCCAAAACGTTCTTAATGTTGTTTATTGCTTCGATGGTGTCCGTTACAAAACCTTGGTTTTCAGTTTCTAGGACCACGATGATTTTGCCTTCAGGGCTATCTCCGTAGATTTCAGCGTTATCGAATTGATCGATCTCCGCTTTGATCTCATTTAGATGCTCAGGGCTCACATGCACGACTAAACTTGATATATGCACTTCATTTAGTGCCATAAATTGCTCTCGTTATTTTTGTTTTATGCATTACTCACAAGAATAGCCGAAGTAGGGCAAATTGCTACGCAGGCGCCACAACCGCTACACTCATCTAACTCGATTTTTGGTAGAGCAACACTGCCTGCTCTAAGTTCAAATTGAATGGCCATAGGTTCACACATGTCACCACAGCTTCGGCATTCAACATTTTGTTGCGCTAAACACTTATCAGAGATTTGTGCTTTTGCTTGCCAAGGCTCTCCTTGCTTTGGCTTAAAAATGGGTTCGGGACAAACATCTGCACATTGATAGCAGAACGTACACTCATCAATAGAGAAATCTACAGTGGGAAAACCACCATCGCCTACAATGATTATCTTAGTCTCACAACTCTCGATGCATTTACCGCAGCGAGTACAGTCATCTGTAAAGCTTTCTAGGCTGTCAATCCAAGGCAAACGAATCTGGCTTGAGTCAACTTTTCGTCTTGAAAAAAGACGGCGTTTTGATAGATCTACCACTAGATACCTATAGATGTTACTAAGATGTTGTAATTGTAGGTCATTATTCTATTAATATCTTGTAATGAGTCCTCACAAGTAGTGTAGTTTTAGAAACAATTGTATAAATACCCCCTAAGGGCTAATTGGGGGCATATATTGTCTTAGATCAATAAATTACGGAGCGAGTGATCACATATTGAATGGAGCTATGATTTTTGATGTGTGACAATACGATATCGCTGGCAAGTCATTTATCAATAGGAAGGCACTTTTGCTTATAAAACCGGTTTCATCTGTAACAAGTACGATAGCAAAATCTTTGCTCTCTATACTGCTGTTGTCGGTTGCTACGACTGGCTTTGCCATCTTTACTTTGGCTTCAAGTTTGAATGATGCGGAAGCGGTTAACGTGGCCGGTTCAATGCGAATGCAAAGCTACCGTTTAGCCCATGATATTCAAATAGAATCTGTCGATTATGAATCTCATATTCGTGAATTCGAAAGTTCTCTTTACTCGCCATCCATGACTAATTTGGTCAGTTGGAATGTTCCGACAGACATCACAGAAGATTACTATTTAATTATCGGCCGTTGGCATGAGCTAAAACAGGTCTTGAATAGCGAAGAGCGCGATCACTATCTCGTGTTGGTTGAAAACTTCGTAGCTGAAATCGATGGCTTCGTTTATAAGCTGCAAGAGTTCTCTGAAGACAAGTTAATAAAGTTAGCGTGGGCTGGTGGTATCGGCCTTGGTGGGATTCTGGTCATATCTCTTTTTGTTGTTCACTTTGTACGTAAACAGGTTGTTAAACCGCTACATGCTCTTGTCGGTGCGAGCCAAAGAATCAAAAACAGCGACTTCGAGGTAGAACTCAAGGTGACCAGTAACAACGAAATGGGCATTTTGACCAAAACCTTCAACTCGATGGCCAAAGATTTAGGCGTGCTTTATCGAAACCTTGAAGATGTGGTAGATGCAAAGACGATTGAGCTGCAAAATGCGAACCAGTCGCTGCAGGCACTTTATAACTCGTCACAAGAGCTCACGGTGACGCGTATTGCTCCTGAAAACTTCCGAGCTATCTTGCAGCATCTCGTGAGCTTGGAAGGGATTGGATCACTGAGGCTCGAGATTGTCGATAACTCAGGCCGTTCATTGATTATGGATGAAGGTTACGATTCGAATTTAGACTACGAAAAGTTTGAGATGAAACTCGACGATAACGAACTTATTCTCGGCTATTTATACTGTTCATATCACCACGGGCACTCAACTAAAGCTCTGATCGAAAGCTTCATTCAACTGCTATCGAGAGCGATCTACTACAATCGTGCTCAAAAGAAAGCTGAACAGCTTATTATCATGGAAGAGCGTGCCACGATTGCACGTGAACTCCACGATTCATTGGCTCAATCACTGTCGTACTTGAAAATTCAAGTTACACTATTAAAGCGTGTGATTGGCAAACTGCCAGAGCAACAGCACCGAGAGCAATCTGAACAAATCGCGTCTGAGATCGGAAACGGCTTAGCCGACGCTTATACCCAGTTAAGAGAGCTACTCACCACATTTAGGTTGACCATTAAAGAGGGCAACTTTGGAGACGCCTTAAGTACCATGCTTGAGGCGCTCAGCGAGAGAACCGATGCGAAGATTAACCTCACTAATAATCTCTCATCGATCGAGCTTGATGCGCATAGTCAGGTTCACTTGCTTCAATTGATTCGTGAAGCAACAATAAATGCAATAAAACACGCCAATGCCGACTTGATAGATGTATGCTGTATCGATGAGGACGGTGAAGTATTAGTCGTGATAAAAGATAATGGAGATGGCTTTGACTCAAGTAGTTCCAAGTTGAACCACTACGGGATGAGCATTATGCAGGAGCGTGCGGCAAGACTGAATGGCGACTTGACGATTGAAGCGGCGCAAGGTGAAGGCTGTACAGTCATATTGAAATATAAAAGTTTGAAGGAAGTTAAAGTTGACGATTTGTAAAGTAATGCTGGTTGATGATCATCCATTGATGCGCAGAGGTATAAGCCAATTACTGAGCTTTGAAGACGAATTCGAAGTGATTGCAGAAGCAAGTAACGGCACTGAAGCGGTTGCTCTTGCTCATGAAGAAGAACCTGATTTGATCCTTTTGGATCTCAATATGAAGGGCATGTCTGGTTTAGATACCTTGAAAGCACTTCGCACTGACGGTTCTAGCGCAAACATTGTTATTCTAACGGTTTCTGATAGCCCTGCAGACATTGAAGCGATTGTAAAAGCAGGCGCTGATGGCTACTTGTTGAAAGACACTGAACCCGATGAGTTAATTGAACTGCTTAAGCAAGCACACAGCGGTGACAAGGCTTACAGCAGTGTGGTTGCTCGTTACCTAAATGATGCTGGAAGCCGCAATGATATCTTCGAACAACTGACTGAACGTGAAATGCAGATCCTTCAAGAAGTCGCGAAAGGTTACCGTAATAAGCAGATCGCCGATCACCTGTTTATTTCTGAATCGACAGTTAAGGTACATATGAAAAGCTTGTTGAAAAAGCTGCAAGTGCCTTCCCGTACCGCTGCAACGGTTCTGTATCTAGAACGCTATGGTGAAATGAAGTAGGGCTTGGTCCTTTGAGATAACACTATTTCAAGCCTGACTGTTTATACATGTCTCGATAGTTTTGACGATGTGAGAAAGTGACATTAAAAAAGGCGCTGAACTTACTAAGTTCAGCGCCTTTTTATTAGGGCATTTTATATCCAAATAATCATGTCTGTTTTACTGACAATTAAGCTGCCATTGGTACTAGAACAAGCGTACCGAAGATCACCGTGATAAGACCACAGATTACTGGTACTGAAGTACGTTTAACGACTTCAAACGGGCTGATTTTACCCATGCCAGAAGTCGCTACAATTACACCCGAAACAGGAGAAATTGTACGGCCTAAGTTAGACGCTTGAAGCATTGGGATGATTAGGAACGCAGGGTTCAAGCCCATTTTCGCAGCAAGTGACGGAGCCAGTTCTACGAATGCATAGAATGGCGCGTTACCAGAACCTGTCGCGATAGCAGCAGCAACTGTTAGACCAGTCAGGATAAGCATTAATGCGATACCGCCAGCGCCAGCTGATTCAGCAAGGCCGATTAGGTTATCAATTGCACCGATAGACATTAGGCCCTGAGCAAATACACCCGCCGCAACCAACAGCATTACTACGCCTTTAAATGCTTCGGCCATACCTTGGTAGCAAGAATCTAGGTCTTCTAGTGTTTTTTCGCCGTCAAACTTCTTCACAACGTAATCGATAACAGCGCCCACGAAAATTGAACCTACTACGATGGTGTAGATATCAAGTGAAAGGCCCGGAATGGTACGACCGTTGAATAGAAATACTCCAAAAATAGGTAAGAATGGAAGAGCAGCATAAAAAGCCGGCGCATTCGTTTCAATTTCTGAAACGTCTACTTTTTCCATTGGCGTGTTTTCTTTCTTATCTAGGTATTTGTTCCAGAAGAAAGCCGCACCCGCCATCACGATGATCGCACAGATAGAAACAGGCAGTACCGTTTGAACAGCAAACACATCAAGAGACATACCTGATTTTTCTGCTGCGATAACCACATCACCCGACGTTGGTGAAAGAATGATTGCTGCAGGTGATGCACAAACCGCCACCGCTGCTGGACGAGAAATACCCATTGCCGTCATCATTGGGAATAGGGTCGCCATCAATAGCACGCCAAGGCCTGTTGCAGAACTTACTGCTAGAGACATTAGACACGCTACGATGTAAGCCGCAACAAGAAGTACGTATGGAGATTTGATAGCAGCAAGCGGTTTAGAGAATTGTTTTACTACCACATTGTTTGCGCCGATATGCGTCATGTAAGAAGCAAAGCCACAAAGAAGCATGATTTGCATGCCTAGGCCGCCTCCACGGTACTGAAGCATGTACTTAACGAATTCTAGTGAGTCGGTAACCATGTTACCTGTTGAAGCGACCTTAGCGGGTAAGACTGTGTGACCTATAAGGCCAGTAATAAGAAGTAGGGCAAGGCCAGCTGTCAGTAATACACCTGCCGCTTTATAGCCTTTCACAATAAAGTAACCAACAGCGATAGTAATCACTAATCCGATCAAGAGCTCTAACATAGAAATCTCCACAAAGTTTAAAAAAATATAAGAAAGTGTTTCAGAATATGACAATGAATGTACAGAAAACTGCACTGTGGCACGAGGCATAGTTGAGGTTGATATGATCTAAGACAAACATTTTCTTTGATGTTAATTGTGGTTGTAAATCATGAACAACTACTGTTGTTTAGATGTTAATAAACAAATTATCTATCTCAATAGAATATAACTTGGATCACCTTTATAGTGAGGAGTTGTATACAAAGGTGTGGATTTATAAATCTATGACTTTTGGAGCCTAACGTGCAGAACTAAAAAGAAGTGTGTATTTTTACATGATATCGGATTAATTTATGAACTGATGCCTACTGGGAATGGAAAGTTAAGTAGGCTTCAGCGAGAGTTGAATTGATGTGGAAATGCATAGCTCCTAACGTATTGGCTTAAGTACAGCTACTGACCGAAATAGTTGATAGTTAAACGATTAGTTAATGTTCAATTCAGGATCTGCATTCGAGTAAGTGGGCAGGTCGGCGCATATCACTTTTTTACAGAAGTGAATCATTCCGCGCTGAGTGACCAATAATAATTCATCATTATTTAGTGGGATATAAGCCATGGCATCTGAAGAAAGCACTGCACCTTCACTGATCATCACCTTTTCGTAAAATGTGAGCTCTCTATTTGGTATGATTTGTTCATGTTGAGTCTCGTCTAAAGAAATGTCGTGTTGGGTTACCACGTAAGTACCTGACGACGCAAAGCCAGCTTCTTTCGTAGAGACATATAACAATTCATAGCTGTTATTCTTCTTAAACTCGATATTAACGGCAGCTTGATTATAAATGACTTTTTCTTGTGGGTTGACCACCGAGGCTGTGTTGGATAAATAATGCCCTTTAAGATAACTTTGAGGAATAAAGGTTGTCATCCATCCGGCCATAATACCGATTATGGCGATTGCAACGAAGATCTGTTTTTCTTTATTCACAAGTCACTCCTTTAAATTCACTTGGGAAGCTCAGAGATTTTCCTGAATTATCGATGATGATTTTTTTTCCCTTATATTCGTAAAGCGTCACGTTGAATAACTCATTAAAAGTGAACTCGTCGGATTCGATTTTACAAGAGATAAAATATTGACCCACGAGATCTTCGCCTAGGCTATTTCTATCTAAATAAGAAAACAGATAATGGGATAAACCTGCAGCCACTACAAATAATGCAACCAGTGCTAACACACTGTTTGTTTTTTTCGTAGCGGCCGTTGTCTCGGTTGGTCATCTTTCTGGCGCTGTGTTGTCTTCAGGTTGTTTCGTTTCTTGTATTGGTTGCGATTGAACTATACGCAGCGCGCGTTCTTTGTCTTGTGTCACTTGTCCTGCAAATCGGTAGCCTTTACCGCGCTCAGTGACGATGATCATCCCCCTCTTATCTTCTAACGCTTTTCGGCAAATCTAGATGGTTTGCATTAGGCTGCCATCTTCAACGTAGATACCTTTAGACACCCACACTTGTTCAATAAGAACTTGGCGCGTGATCACCTCATTGGGTCTCGAGATAAAAAACTTAAGTAGCTCTGATTCGTTAGAACCTATTGGGTACGTACGACCTGTCTTAAAGTGATGGATTTCACTCTCTTCTAAATTGACCTGTATATCATCATTGATAATAAATTCAGCAGACATCTGGGTTCTCATTGTTATAAGCGTTCTCACTTAAATATCAGGGCAAGATTACGAAGCCCCTTGCCCTGCAAGGACTTGCGAAAGGTAAGCGTT
>NZ_JBFSUR010000025.1:0-87541 GCF_041467535.1 Vibrio sp. 10N.247.311.47 | reverse complement strand
TCGCAATCCGCGAAGGTGGCCGTACAGTTGGTGCTGGTGTTGTAGCTAAAATCTTCGCTTAATAGCATTTAGATTTTTGCACTCTCTTCATTAGAAGAGCACGCATCTGAAAAGGGGAGCTTCGGCTTCCCTTTTGTTTTCTCAAAAGAAATATTACCTTCCATCTATCTTCTTCCCTCTCGATACAAAACCAACTTCCAATAAATTGCGATTATTTTTCCAACACTACTTGCATACTAAAGTGTGATCTGTATAATGCATCGCACTGGCTAACGCTGGTTGTGAACCAATGAGCACTGAGGAGTAGGTCTTACCTAGTAATGTATACTCAGCTTATGTTCGCGGTTAATAAAAATAGTAAACTTCTTGTTTACTTCAAAAGTTAACTGACAATGCGTCCTAATTTTGGGTGCTACGGTTTCACATAAATCAATCGGCATTCTCTCGTTTTATCGAGTTTGAGTGGCGATATTGTTTGTGTAATTTTTAATAATTGGAGCTCTGTCTCATGCAGAACCAACGTATTCGTATCCGCCTTAAAGCGTTTGATTACAAGCTAATCGATGCTTCAACTGCGGAAATCGTTGAAACAGCAAAACGTACTGGCGCACAGGTTCGTGGTCCTATTCCACTTCCTACTCGTAAAGAGCGTTTCACTGTTCTTACCTCTCCACACGTCAACAAAGATGCACGTGATCAGTACGAAATCCGTACTCACAAGCGTTTGATCGACATCGTTGAGCCAACAGATAAAACTGTTGATGCTCTAATGCGTCTTGATCTTGCAGCTGGCGTTGATGTTCAAATCAGCCTAGGTTAAGGGAGATAAGAATAATGATTGGTCTAGTCGGACGTAAAGTGGGTATGACCCGCGTATTTACTGAAGAAGGCGTTTCTATCCCAGTAACTGTTGTTGAGGTTGAAGCGAACCGTATTTCTCAAGTTAAAACTCTTGAGACAGACGGCTACGCAGCAATCCAAGTAACTACTGGTGCTAAGAAAGCTAACCGTGTAACTAAACCTGAAGCTGGTCACTTCGCGAAAGCGGGTGTAGAAGCAGGTCGCGGTCTTTGGGAATTCCGTTTAGAAAACGGCGAAGAGTTTGAAGTTGGCGCTGAGCTAAACGTAGAACTTTTCAACGAAATTAAAAAAGTAGACGTTACTGGTACATCTAAAGGTAAAGGCTTCCAAGGCGCTATCAAGCGTTGGAACTTCTCTACTCAAGATATGACTCACGGTAACTCTTTGTCTCACCGCGCACCGGGTTCAATTGGCCAATGTCAAACTCCAGGCCGCGTGTTTAAAGGCAAGAAAATGGCAGGTCACATGGGTGCTGAGCGTGTAACGACTCAAAACCTAGAGATCGTACGTGTTGACGCTGAGCGCAATCTACTCCTTATTAAAGGTGCAGTACCGGGCTCAACAGGCGGAAACGTGATCGTAAAACCTGCTGTTAAAGCATAACGTCTAGGAGTAAGTAATGGAATTGATGGTTAAAGGTGCTGATGCACTAACTGTTTCCGAGACTACTTTCGGACGTGACTTCAACGAAGCTCTTGTACACCAAGTAGTTGTTGCATATGCAGCAGGTGCTCGTCAAGGTACTCGTGCTCAAAAGACTCGTTCTGAAGTATCTGGCGGTGGCGCTAAGCCATGGCGTCAAAAAGGTACTGGCCGCGCACGTGCTGGTACAATTCGTAGCCCAATCTGGCGTACAGGTGGTGTTACTTTTGCTGCGAAACCACAAGATCACAGCCAAAAAGTAAACAAAAAAATGTACCGCGGTGCTATGAAGAGCATTCTTTCTGAGCTAGTTCGTCAAGAGCGTTTAATCGTTGTTGATAACTTCTCTGTAGAAGCACCAAAAACAAAAGAACTTGTAGCTAAGCTTAAAGAGCTTGAGCTAAGCGACGTTCTGATTGTGACTGGCGAAGTAGATGAAAATCTATTCTTAGCTGCTCGTAACCTATACAAAGTAGATGCACGTGATGTTGCTGGTGTTGATCCAGTATCACTAATCGCTTTCGACAAGGTTCTAATGACTGCTGACGCAGTTAAGCAAGTTGAGGAGATGCTAGCATGATCACTGAAGAGCGTATCTTAAAAGTTCTACGTGCTCCGCACATCTCTGAAAAAGCAACTATGGCAGCTGAGAAAGCGAACACTATCGTTTTCAAAGTAGCTAAAGATGCAACTAAGAAAGAGATCAAAGCAGCTGTAGAAAAGCTATTTGAAGTTGAAGTTAAGTCTGTAAATACTCTTGTATTAAAGGGTAAGACCAAACGTCAAGGTATGCGTGAAGGCCGTCGTTCAGACGTTAAGAAAGCCTACGTTACTTTGAAAGAAGGTCAAGATCTTGACTTCGTTGGCGGCGCGGAATAACAGGAGTAGTAAAAATGGCTATTGTTAAATGTAAGCCGACTTCCCCTGGTCGTCGTCACGTCGTTAAAGTTGTTAACGCTGACCTACACAAGGGTAAGCCATACGCACCACTTCTAGAGAAAAACTCTAAGAACGGTGGTCGTAACAACAACGGTCGTATTACAGTACGTCACATCGGTGGTGGTCATAAGCACCATTACCGTGTAATTGACTTCAAACGTACTAAAGATGGCATCCCAGCGAAAGTTGAGCGTCTAGAATACGATCCAAACCGTAGTGCTAACATCGCTCTAGTTCTGTACGCAGACGGTGAGCGTCGTTACATCATTGCACCTAAAGGTGTTAACGCAGGCGACCAGATTCAATCTGGCGTAGATGCTGCAATCAAAGCAGGTAACACTCTGCCGATGCGCAACATCCCAGTAGGTTCTACTGTACACTGTGTTGAACTTAAGCCTGGTAAAGGTGCTCAACTAGCTCGTTCGGCTGGTGCTTATGCTCAAATCATCGCTCGCGATGGTGCATACGTAACTATCCGTCTACGTTCTGGTGAGATGCGCAAAGTTCTTTCTGAAGGTCGTGCAACGATCGGTGAAGTTGGTAACTCTGAGCATATGCTACGTGAACTTGGTAAAGCTGGTGCTTCACGCTGGCGCGGCGTACGTCCAACCGTACGTGGTGTAGTAATGAACCCGGTGGATCACCCACATGGTGGTGGTGAAGGCCGCACATCTGGTGGTCGTCACCCAGTTTCTCCTTGGGGCGTTCCTACTAAGGGCTTCAAGACTCGTAAGAACAAGCGCACTGACAAGTACATCGTACGTCGTCGCACTAAATAATTTATAAAGAGGAATCGCCATGCCACGTTCTCTCAAGAAAGGTCCTTTTATTGACCTACACTTGCTGAAGAAGGTAGAGAAAGCGGTGGAAAGCGGAGACAAAAAGCCTATTAAGACTTGGTCCCGTCGCTCAATGATCATCCCAACAATGATTGGTTTGACCATCGCTGTCCATAATGGTCGTCAGCACGTTCCAGTTTTCGTTACCGAAGAAATGATCGGTCACAAACTGGGCGAATTTGCACCAACTCGTACTTATCGCGGTCATGCTGCAGATAAGAAAGCTAAGAAGAAATAAGGAGTAGATGATGGAAGCTTTAGCTAAACATAACTTTGCTCGTATTTCTCCACAGAAAGCTCGCTTAGTTGCAGACCAAATTCGCGGTAAGTCGGTAGACCAAGCTCTAGAAATTCTAACTTTCAGCAACAAAAAAGCTGCTGTATTAGTTAAGAAGGTTCTTGAGTCAGCTATCGCTAACGCGGAACATAACGAAGGTGCAGATATCGACGATCTAAATGTCGCTAAAATCTTCGTAGATGAGGGCCCTATCATGAAGCGTATTATGCCTCGTGCTAAAGGTCGTGCGGATCGTATCTTGAAGCGTTCAAGCCACATCACTATTGTTGTAGCAGATCGCTAAAGACTAGGAGAGTAAGCAATGGGTCAGAAAGTACATCCTAATGGTATTCGTCTTGGCATCGTTAAGCCTTGGAATGCTACATGGTTTGCTAATACCAACGAATTCGCTGACAACCTAGACGGCGACTTCAAGGTACGTCAGTTCCTTACAAAGGAACTACAAAAAGCATCATTATCTCGTATCGTTATCGAGCGTCCAGCTAAGAGCATCCGTGTGACTATTCACACTGCTCGCCCTGGCGTTGTTATCGGTAAGAAAGGTGAAGACGTAGAGAAGCTACGCGCAGCTGTAGCTAAAATCGCAGGTGTACCAGCGCAAATTAACATCGCTGAAGTACGTAAGCCTGAGCTAGATGGTCAGCTTGTAGCTGATAGCATCGCGTCTCAACTAGAGCGTCGTGTTATGTTCCGTCGTGCAATGAAGCGTGCGGTACAAAATGCTATGCGTCTAGGCGCTAAAGGCATCAAAGTACAAGTAGGCGGCCGTCTTGGCGGTGCTGAAATCGCACGTTCAGAGTGGTACCGTGAAGGCCGTGTGCCTCTACACACTCTACGTGCAGACATTGATTACGCAACTTCTTCGGCTCACACTCAATACGGTGTGATCGGCATTAAAGTTTGGATCTTCAAAGGTGAGATTCTAGGCGGTATGCCAGCTGCTAACGCAGTAGAGCCAAAAGGCGATAAGCCTAAGAAGCAGCGTAAAGGCCGTAAGTAAGGAGTCGAACGATGCTACAACCAAAACGTACTAAGTTCCGCAAGGTTATGACTGGTCGTAACCGTGGTCTAGCTAAAGGTACTGAAGTAAGCTTCGGCGAATTCGGTCTTAAAGCTGTTGGCCGTGGTCGTCTGACTGCACGTCAAATCGAAGCGGCACGTCGTGCTATGACACGTCACATTAAGCGTCAAGGTCAAATCTGGATCCGTGTTTTCCCAGACAAACCGATTACTGAAAAGCCTCTTGAAGTTCGTCAAGGTAAAGGTAAAGGTTCAGTTGCGTACTGGGTTGCTCAAATCCAACCAGGCAAAGTTATGTACGAGATGAATGGCGTACCTGAAGAGTTGGCACGTGAAGCGTTCCGCCTAGCGGCACGTAAACTGCCTGTTAAAACTACTTTTGTAACTAAGCAGGTGATGTGATGAAAGCACAAGATCTACGCGAAAAGAACGTTGAAGAGCTTAACGCTGAGCTATTGAATTTGCTACGTGAACAGTTCAACTTGCGCATGCAAGCTGCAACTGGTCAACTTCAGCAAACTCATACTCTAAAAGCTGTACGCCGTGACATCGCACGTGTGAAAACTGTTTTGACTGAAAAGGCAGGCGCATAATGAGCGAAACTAACCGCATCCAGCAAGGCCGTGTAGTAAGTGACAAGATGGACAAGTCTATCGTTGTTGCTATTGAACGTACTGTAAAACACCCGATTTACGGCAAGTTCATCAAACGCACGACTAAAGTACACGCACACGATGAAGACAACACTTGTGGCCTAGGCGACAAAGTTGAAATCGCTGAGTGTCGTCCTCTGTCTAAGACTAAGTCTTGGACATTGGTTAAAGTTCTAGAAAAAGCGAAGATTTAATCTTTGTAATTCTATAACTTATAAGCGGCTCCAAATTATTTTTTGGAGCCGCTTGTTTTTTGTCTACCCAATTTAAAAAAAGGGTGGTACAATTCGCGTCCCTTTTAAAGAGGCAGCCCGACCCGAGAGGGTCTAGTTTTAATATTTAGCGGAGCACTAACAATGATCCAGATGCAAAGTACACTTGACGCAGCAGATAACTCTGGCGCGCGCAAGGTAATGTGTATTAAGGTTCTGGGTGGCTCTCACCGCCGTTATGCACATATCGGTGACGTCATCAAGGTTACAGTGAAGGAAGCGATTCCTCGCGGTAAAGTAAAGAAAGGTGATGTTCTGAAGGCGGTAGTAGTGCGCACCCGTAAAGGCGTTCGTCGCCCAGACGGTTCTGTCATTCGCTTCGACAGTAATGCTTGTGTATTGTTAAATGACACTACTGAGCAACCAGTCGGCACACGTATCTTTGGTCCTGTGACTCGTGAACTTCGTAACGCGAAATTCATGAAGATTGTATCACTAGCACCTGAAGTTCTGTAAGGAGCGGCAATATGGCAGCTAAAATCCGTCGTAATGACGAAGTAATCATTCTTGCTGGTAAAGATAAAGGCAAGAAAGGTAAAGTAACTAAGGTTCTGACAACTGGTAAAGTTATCGTTGAAGGCATCAACCTTGTTAAGAAACACCAAAAGCCGGTTCCGGCTCTAGGTCAACAAGGTGGCATCGTTGAACAAGAAGCAGCTATTGATGCTTCTAACGTTGCTGTTTTTAACGCGGCTACTGGTAAAGCAGACCGTATCGGTTTCCGTATCGAAGATGGCAAGAAAGTTCGTTTCTTCAAATCTAACGGCGAAACTGTTTCTAACTAATTAGAAGTAATTTGGAGTTCTACTATGGCGAAACTGCATGATTACTACAAGTCGTCTGTAGTCGCTGAGCTTACCAAAGAGTTCAGCTACACAAGCGTCATGCAAGTCCCTAGGATTGAGAAAATCACCCTAAATATGGGCGTTGGTGAAGCAATCAACGATAAGAAACTGCTAGAAAACGCAGCAGCTGATATGGCAACGATCTCTGGTCAAAAGCCACTTATCACTAAAGCGCGTAAATCTGTAGCTGGTTTCAAAATTCGTGAAGGCTACCCAATTGGTTGTAAAGTAACCTTGCGTGGTGAGCGCATGTGGGAATTTTTAGAGCGTTTAATCTCTATCGCACTTCCACGTGTACGTGATTTCCGTGGTGTTAGCGCTAAGTCTTTTGACGGTCGCGGTAACTACAGCATGGGCGTTCGCGAGCAAATCATCTTTCCGGAAATCGACTACGATAAAGTCGATCGTGTCCGCGGTCTTGATATCACTATCACGACTTCTGCGGGTTCCGATGAGGAAGGCCGAGCTCTGCTGGCTGCCTTTAACTTCCCATTCCGTAAGTAAGGGTAGGGTTACTGTTATGGCTAAACAATCAATGAAAGCACGTGAAGCTAAACGTGCAAAACTAGTAGCTAAGTTCGCTGAAAAGCGTTCTGCGCTAAAAGTTATCATTAGCGATGTAAACGCATCTGAAGAAGATCGTTGGAATGCGGTTCTTAAACTGCAATCTCTTCCACGTGATTCAAGTGCATCACGTCAGCGCAACCGTTGCAACCAAACTGGTCGTCCACACGGTTACCTACGTAAATTCGGTCTAAGCCGCATTAAGGTTCGTGAAGCTTGCATGAAAGGCGAGATTCCGGGTCTTCGTAAGGCTAGCTGGTAATTGCCACTTAATCATTTGGAGTAAATCTTATGAGCATGCAAGATCCGATTTCGGATATGCTGACCCGAGTTCGTAACGGTCAGGCAGCAAACAAAGTTGCTGTAAAAATGCCTTCTTCAAAGCTTAAAGTTGCAATTGCTGCATTACTTAAAGCTGAAGGTTACATCGTAGACTTCGCTGTTAACAGCGAAGCAAAACCTGAGCTAGAAGTTACTCTTAAGTACTTCCAAGCTAAACCTGTAATCGAGCAAATCAAGCGTGTATCACGTCCTGGTCTAAGAGTTTATAAAAATAAAGACTCTTTACCTACAGTGATGGGTGGTCTTGGTATTGCAGTTGTTTCTACTTCCAAGGGTCTGATGTCTGACCGTGCTGCTCGTAAAGCAGGTCTTGGCGGTGAAATCATCTGTTACGTAGCTTAAGGAGTAGATTATGTCTCGTGTTGCTAAAGCACCTGTCGCTATTCCAGCTGGCGTAGAGGTGAAACTAAACGGCCAAGAAGTTACTGTAAAAGGTAGCAAAGGTGAGCTTACTCGCGTTCTTAACAGCGCCGTAGTTATTGCACAGGAAGAAACCAACCTAACTTTCGGTCCGAAAGAAGGTGTTACTAACGCATGGGCACAAGCTGGTACAGCTCGCGCTCTAGTTAATAACATGGTTGTGGGTGTTACTGAGGGCTTCACTAAGAAGCTAACTCTTAAGGGTGTTGGTTACCGTGCTGCTATGAAAGGCAACTCTGTAGCTCTAACTCTTGGTTTTTCTCACCCAGTAGAGCACGCTCTACCTGAAGGTATTAAAGCTGAGTGCCCTAGCCAAACTGAGATCATCATTACTGGTTGCGATAAGCAAGTAGTAGGTCAAGTTGCGGCTGACATTCGTTCTTACCGTGCTCCTGAGCCTTATAAAGGCAAAGGTGTTCGTTACGCAGATGAAAATGTGCGTACTAAAGAAGCTAAGAAGAAGTAAGGTATCACTATGGATAAGAAAGCATCTCGCATCCGTCGTGCTACACGTGCACGTCGTAAGATTGCAGAACTTGGTGCAACTCGCCTGGTAGTACACCGTACTCCTCGCCATGTTTACGCACAAGTTATCGCGGCAAACGGCTCTGAGGTTATCGCAGCTGCTTCTACTGTAGAAAAAGCGATCCGTGAGCAAGTTAAGAACACTGGTAACGTTGATGCAGCTAAAGCAGTTGGTAAAGCTGTTGCTGAGCGCGCTCTTGAAAAAGGCGTAGCTTCAGTTGCATTTGATCGTTCTGGTTTCCAATACCACGGTCGAGTAGCGGCGCTAGCAGAATCTGCTCGCGAAGCTGGTCTGAAATTCTAAGGTAGGGTTGGAAGATGGCTAAAGAACAACAACAAGCTAATGATTTGCAAGAAAAGCTGATCGCAGTTAACCGTGTATCTAAGACGGTTAAAGGTGGTCGAATCATGAGCTTTACTGCACTAACAGTAGTTGGTGACGGTAACGGTCGCGTAGGTTTCGGTTACGGCAAAGCTCGTGAAGTACCTGCTGCGATTCAAAAAGCAATGGAAAAAGCGCGCCGTAACATGGTTACAGTATCGCTTAACGAAGGCACTCTTCACCACCCGGTGAAAGGTCGTCATTCGGGCTCTAAAGTTTACATGCAGCCAGCTGCAGAAGGTACAGGTGTTATTGCCGGCGGTGCAATGCGTGCTGTACTTGAAGTTGCGGGCGTACATAACGTACTTTCTAAAGCATACGGTTCAACGAACCCGATCAACATCGTTCGTGCAACGATTGGTGCTCTAGTAGACGTTAAGTCACCAGAAATGGTTGCTGCTAAACGTGGTCTAACTGTTGAATCTATTTCGGAGTAAGCACACGATGGCAACTATTAAAGTAACTCAAACTAAAAGCTCAATTGGTCGCCTACCTAAGCACAAAGCGTGTCTTAAAGGTCTAGGTCTTCGTCGCATCAACCATACAGTAGAACTTGAAGATACACCGTGCGTCCGCGGTATGATCAACAAGGTTTACTACATGGTTAAGATTGAGGAGTAATCAGAATGCGTTTGAATACTCTATCACCGGCTGCTGGCTCTAAACCTTCTAAGAAGCGTGTAGGTCGTGGTATCGGTTCTGGCCTTGGTAAAACAGGTGGCCGCGGTCACAAAGGTCAAAAGTCACGTTCTGGCGGCTCTGTTCGTCCAGGTTTTGAAGGCGGTCAAATGCCTCTAAAACAACGTCTACCTAAATTCGGTTTCACTTCTCGTAAGAGCCTAGTGTCTGCTGAAGTTCGTCTAGCTGAGCTAGCGAAAGTAACAGGTGACGTAGTTGATCTTAACAGCCTTAAAGCTGCTAACGTTATCACTAAGAACATCGAGTTTGTTAAGATCGTTCTTTCTGGTGACCTAAGCAAAGCTGTGACTGTTAAAGGTCTACGCGTGACTAAAGGCGCTAAAGCTGCAATCGAAGCTGCAGGCGGTAAAATCGAGGAATAATCTCGAGGAACGAGGTACAGATGGCTAAGAAACCAGGACAAGATTTTCGTAGTGCTCAGAGCGGCTTAAGTGAACTAAAGTCGCGCTTATTATTCGTAATTGGTGCACTTTTAGTATTCCGAGCCGGCTCTTTTGTGCCGATCCCTGGTATTGACGCAGCTGTACTTGCCGATTTGTTCGATCAGCAAAAAGGTACCATCGTAGAAATGTTTAACATGTTCTCCGGTGGTGCTCTTGAGCGTGCATCTATATTAGCATTGGGTATCATGCCGTACATTTCGGCATCGATCGTAGTCCAATTGCTAACTGTAGTTCATCCAGCGTTAGCGGAACTCAAGAAAGAGGGTGAAGCAGGCCGTCGTAAGATAAGCCAATATACACGCTACGGCACGCTTGTACTTGCAACATTCCAAGCTATTGGTATCGCAACAGGCTTACCAAACATGGTCGACAATCTGGTTGTTATCAACCAAACCATGTTTACGCTTATTGCTACCGTGAGTTTAGTAACTGGTACCATGTTCTTAATGTGGTTAGGTGAACAAATCACTGAGCGAGGAATCGGTAATGGTATTTCCATTCTGATTTTTGCAGGTATTGTTGCTGGATTGCCTTCTGCAATCGGTCAAACAATCGAGCAAGCGCGTCAAGGTGAATTGCATGTGCTTCTTCTGCTGTTGATTGCTGTATTGTCTTTTGCTGTTATTTACTTCGTAGTTTTCATGGAACGTGGTCAACGTCGTATCGTCGTTAACTATGCGAAACGTCAACAAGGTCGTAAAGTTTTTGCAGCACAAAGCTCTCACTTGCCTCTTAAGATTAATATGGCAGGTGTTATTCCAGCGATTTTCGCATCAAGTATTATTTTGTTCCCAGGAACATTAGCGCAGTGGTTTGGTCAAAATGGTGAAAGCAGCGCGTTCGGTTGGTTAACTGACGTGTCATTAGCTCTTAGCCCAGGTCAACCTTTGTATGTAATGCTTTATGCAGCAGCTATAATCTTCTTCTGTTTCTTCTATACAGCGTTGGTGTTTAACCCACGTGAAACAGCTGATAACTTGAAGAAGTCTGGTGCATTCGTACCCGGTATCCGCCCAGGTGAGCAGACAGCGAAATATATCGATAAAGTGATGACTAGACTAACCCTTGCGGGCGCTCTATACATTACTTTTATATGTCTGATTCCTGAGTTCATGATGGTCGCGTGGAACGTTCGTTTCTACTTTGGCGGCACATCACTACTAATCGTAGTGGTAGTTATCATGGATTTCATGGCACAGGTACAGACTCATCTGATGTCACAACAGTATGATTCTGTGTTAAAGAAAGCGAATCTGAAGGGTTACGGCCGTTAATTCGGTGGTAACAATTTCGATTCCATTTACGGAGTTTAGCAATGAAAGTTCGTGCTTCCGTTAAAAAAATCTGCCGTAACTGTAAAGTTATCAAGCGTAACGGTGTCGTTCGCGTGATTTGCAGTGAGCCAAAGCATAAGCAACGCCAAGGCTAATTAGCAGAAATTTTTACTTGAAATACAAGGTAGAGTCGAGTATATTCCTCGGCCTACCTTTTGCGTGCAAAAGAAGTAGTATGCCGCAGCGTATCCATAACGGGCTTTGCTGCGGATAATTCTTTTATGAACCCCTTAGGAGTGAATAATGGCCCGTATAGCCGGCATTAACATTCCTGATCATAAGCATTCTGTAATTGCACTTACTGCAATCTACGGTATCGGTAAAACTCGCTCTCAAGCTATTCTAGCTGAAGTGGGTATTGCTGAAGATGCTAAGATCAGTGAACTAACTGAAGAGCAGATCGATCAACTGCGTGATGGTGTAGCTAAGTACACTGTAGAAGGTGATCTACGTCGTGAAGTATCGATGAACATCAAGCGTCTTATGGACCTTGGCTGTTACCGCGGTCTTCGTCATCGTCGCAGTCTACCACTACGTGGACAGCGTACTAAAACCAACGCTCGCACCCGTAAGGGTCCGCGCAAGCCGATCAAGAAATAGTCGGATAAGGTAGAGTACAATGGCAAAACAACCAACTCGCGCGCGTAAGCGCGTACGCAAGCAAGTAGCTGATGGCGTAGCGCACATTCATGCTTCTTTCAACAACACAATCGTAACTATCACTGACCGTCAAGGCAACGCTCTTGCATGGGCTACAGCAGGTGGTTCAGGTTTCCGTGGTTCTCGTAAATCTACTCCGTTCGCAGCACAAGTTGCAGCTGAGCGTTGTGGTGAAATGGCTAAAGAATATGGCCTAAAGAACTTGGAAGTTATGGTTAAGGGTCCAGGTCCAGGTCGCGAATCTACTGTTCGTGCACTGAACGCTGCTGGTTTCCGTATCACTAACATTGTTGATGCGACACCAATCCCTCATAACGGTTGTCGTCCACCTAAGAAACGTCGCGTTTAAGTTTCGTTTCTAGGAATATTGGAGAAAGATCATGGCAAGATATTTGGGTCCTAAGCTTAAGCTTAGCCGTCGCGAAGGTACTGACTTATTCCTTAAGTCTGGTGTCCGTGCGATCGATACCAAGTGTAAAATTGATAACGCACCAGGTGTACACGGCGCTCGTCGCGGTCGTCTATCTGAGTATGGCGTTCAGCTTCGTGAGAAGCAAAAAGTTCGTCGTATCTACGGCGTTCTAGAAAAACAATTCCGCAACTACTACAAAGAAGCTGCACGTCTTAAAGGCAACACAGGTGCAAACCTGCTTCAGCTTCTTGAAGGTCGTCTTGATAACGTAGTTTACCGTATGGGCTTTGGCGCTACTCGTGCTGAATCTCGTCAACTAGTTAGCCACAAGTCTATTCTAGTTAACGGTAAAGTTGTAAACGTTCCTTCTTTCAAAGTAGCGGCAAACGACGTTGTTTCTATCCGCGAGAAAGCTAAACAGCAATCTCGTATTAAAGCGGCTCTAGAAGTTGCTGAACAACGTGAAAAGCCAACTTGGATTGAAGTAGATGCTGGCAAAATGGAAGGTACATTCAAGCGTATGCCTGAGCGTTCTGACCTATCAGCTGACATCAATGAACACTTGATCGTCGAACTTTACTCTAAGTAAGGTTAAAAAAAGAGAGGACACAATGCAGGGTTCTGTAACAGAATTTCTTAAGCCGCGTCTTGTTGACATTGAACAGATCAATACGACACACGCGAAAGTAACTCTTGAGCCATTAGAGCGCGGTTTCGGCCACACTCTAGGTAATGCTCTTCGCCGCATTCTTCTATCTTCTATGCCGGGTTGTGCCGTAACAGAAGTTGAAATTGAAGGTGTGCTACACGAATACAGCACTAAAGAAGGCGTTCAGGAAGATATCCTGGAAATCCTTCTAAACCTTAAAGGTTTGGCTGTACGCGTTGCTGAAGGCAAAGATGAAGTGTTTATTACACTGAACAAATCAGGCTCAGGCCCTGTTGTTGCAGGTGACATCACCCACGATGGTGATGTAGAGATCGCTAACCCTGAGCACGTAATTTGTCACCTAACGGATGACAACGCTGAGATCGCTATGCGTATCAAAGTAGAACGTGGTCGTGGTTACGTTCCAGCTTCAGCTCGTATCCATACTGAAGAAGATGAGCGTCCTATCGGTCGTCTACTAGTTGACGCTACTTACAGCCCGGTTGATAAAATCGCTTACGCTGTAGAAGCGGCACGTGTAGAACAACGTACTGATTTAGACAAGCTTGTTATCGATATGGAAACGAACGGTACTCTAGAACCTGAGGAAGCAATCCGTCGTGCAGCTACTATTTTAGCTGAACAATTGGATGCGTTCGTAGATCTTCGTGATGTACGTGTACCTGAGGAGAAGGAAGAGAAGCCAGAATTCGATCCTATCCTACTACGTCCTGTAGACGATCTTGAACTAACAGTTCGCTCTGCTAACTGTTTGAAAGCAGAAGCGATTCACTACATCGGTGATCTTGTACAGCGCACTGAGGTTGAGCTACTTAAAACGCCAAACCTTGGTAAGAAATCTCTTACAGAGATTAAAGATGTGCTTGCTTCACGTGGTCTTTCTCTAGGCATGCGTCTAGAAAACTGGCCACCAGCGTCAATCGCTGAAGATTAATCGAAAAGTTAGAAGGATTAGGTCATGCGCCATCGTAAAAGTGGTCGTCAACTCAACCGCAACAGCAGTCATCGCAAAGCGATGTTCAGCAACATGGCTAGCTCTCTTGTTCGTCACGAAGTTATTAAAACTACCGTGCCTAAAGCAAAAGAACTACGTCGCGTAATTGAGCCATTGATTACCCTAGCTAAGACAGACAGTGTTGCTAACCGTCGTCTTGCATTTGCTCGCACTCGTGATAACGAAGTTGTGGCAAAACTATTTAATGAACTAGGCCCGCGTTTCGCGGCTCGCCAAGGTGGTTACACTCGCATTCTTAAATGTGGTTTCCGTACTGGTGATAAAGCTCCAATGGCTTACATTGAGCTTGTAGACCGCCCAGCTGCTGAAGAAGCTGCTGAGTAATCTATACTAGATTCTTAATACAAAAGCCGAGCATTAGCTCGGCTTTTTTGTGTCTGTAGAACAAGGAAAAGATAATAGAAATTGCACCATGATGTTTGGCACTTTTTGCTTGTCTTATCTGCTCCAATTTTCAAAAATGTCTCGTATCTCGTATCTCGTATCTCGTATCTCGTATCTCGTATCTCGTATCTCGTATCTCAAATATCTTTTCTTCCACGCACAAAAAAGAGCACCGAAGTGCCCTTATTAGATTTTAAGCTAGCTATTAATAACTAACGATTATTGCCATATAGCTGAAAGTGAATCCATCAGGCCGCTCGTTGCACCTTGTGACTGCAGTGCTTGAAGAATGATGGGTGCAAATGTTGTAACCATTGATGGATCCATACCTAATCCAGAAAACGCACTTTCAACAGCACCTTGTGAGCTTAGTAGCGATGATAGACCAGTAGACTCAAGGCTCGACATACCCGGAATAAGTGTCGCGAGTTCTTTGTTGTCGGCTGTGCCAAGAGAGTTTTGTGCAAGGGCTAACATTGAACCAATACCGCCAACTGCTTGGTCACTGGTAACAGAAGCTTGGTCAGCTACCGTATCCACAAGCGGTGTTGTTTCGTTCTGCTGAGACCACATATTTACTGCAGCCATCAGTGCAGTTTGGGATAGTTGGGAATAGTTGGTATCTGATGATGAACTGGTTTGTTCAGAGTCGCTAGTGCTAGCGCAAGAGACAACAGCAAGGCTGCTTAAAACTGTGATGAGTACTTTCTTCATTATTCGTCCTTAAGTAATAAAGTAATTTACTCTTTCACTATAAACGAAAAACGGCGATGTAGTCACATCGCCGTTGGATTATTTCAATTTTATTTGCCAATAGTATTTTGTTTTACTAAAGGTTTTTATAAAAATTAAAGAATAGCTAGAAGTTCTACTTCAAATACTAGAGCAGCAAATGGTGGGATTGCAGCACCTGCGCCACGCTCACCGTATGCTAGATCTTGAGGGATGTATAGCTTCCACTTAGAGCCAACAGGCATCATTTGTAGAGCTTGTACCCAACCTTGAATTACGCCAGTTACAGGGAATTCAGCAGGTTGACCGCGAGATACAGAGCTGTCGAAAACAGTACCGTCAGTTAGTTCGCCGTGGTAGTGAACACGTACTTGCTTGTCTGCAGTTGGGATTTCGCCAGTACCTTCAGTTAGTACTTCGTACTGAAGACCAGACTCAAGAACCGTTACTTCTGAACGAAGAGCGTTGTCAGCTAGGAAAGCTTCGCCGTCAGCAGCAGCAGCTTTAGCTAGTTCTTGACGTGCAGCTTCACCGCGAGTGTGTAGCTCTTGTAGTGCGTTGTTGATTTCGTCAACTTCGATAGTTGGCATGTCGCCAACTAGAGCTGTTGCGATACCAGCAGCGATTGCGTCAACGTTTAGGCCTTCAAGACCAGAACCAGCAAGTTGTTGGCCCATTTGTAGACCGATACCGTAGCTAGCTTTTTGCTCTACAGTTTCAAATTTTACTTCAGACATGAAAAGTCACTCTTTTTGTCAGTACGAAAAGGGTAAGAATACCAGTATTAGCAGCGTGAAGAAACGGCTAGTCCCTGATCACTTGCGCTTTACCGTGCCCAAATCACAGCCATGTCAATTTTCTCGCTTTGGGCCTTGTTGTGACGGAAAGATCTATACTGTTGGTACTTTGGTTTTTATACTGTAGTTATTCAATGTATAGGACGCAGTGGTATGAATCGTCGTCAAAAGAAAAAACAGAAAGTTGACCACTTAGCAGAATTCAAGGATCGACTGAATAAGGTCAAAGAGAAATTGAGTTCGATCGATGTGAAGAAATTGAAAACCTCGACAGCGCAAACTTGGGGCTCATTGCCGAAGTTACACCAAAGACTGTTGATGGTGATTTCTCCGATCGTACTGATATTACTTTTTGTGCCGCTACCAGAACCTAAAGTAGACACAGCTCCAACAACATCGCGCGTTGAGCTTGAAATAAACACCGTCGGCTTAAGCGAACAGCAAAATGCCAAGAGCAGTTCATCAGAACCGAGTAACAAAAATTGGCAGGAGTACCTTGTTAAGCAAGGGGATACGTTAGCGCAGGTTTTTCGAAACAACGATTTGCCATTGTCTGACTTGAATGCGTTAGTGCGTATTGAAGGTGCAGATAAGCCACTCAGTCAGATTCGTAAAGGCCAACTGGTTCGTTTCAAACTTGCTGAAACTGGGCAGTTGGACATTCTTCAGCTAGAGAAAGGCGATACTTCGGTGATGTTCTTCCGCTTATCCGATGGTGGCTTTGGTCGCAGTAAGTAGATGAACAGTAAGCCTGAGTTAAAGCGCTTTGCTAGACACAGATAAACGATAGAAAAGAGCTAAGCATTAGCTCTTTTTTTTGGTCGCTTGAAAGGGGCGAGTGGCAAGATGATAAGCATGATTCCGATAAAGGTTAATGTATCCGGAATCTCATCGAACCATATTGCACCTATTAGCGCGACAAACACCAATCCTGAATACTCAGCCAAGGCAATTTGGCTAGAGTGTGCTTTTTGATAGGCAGCAACTGCAAGGCCGTTGTAACTTAAGATTAGCGTCGCACTCAGGGCTATGTATCCCAAATGCTCCACAGACACTGGCTGCCAGTATAAGAAGCACAGTACTAATGAGGCTGGAATAGAGAATAAGGTTGTCCACCACAGCGTAGTGACCACCGTTTGCTCACTAGGAAGCTTTCTTACGAGTACATTAAATAGTGCTAGGGTGAGTGCTGTCCCCAAAGCAAACAGTGCCGCCCAATGAAATTGTGATGGCCTCAAGACAATCAATGCACCAATAAAACCTATGGTTGTGCCGATAACCTTGCCGAGTGCCGGTTGCTCTTTCAATAGCAACATTGAGAGCGGCAACATCAGTAAAGGCGCGACATAAAATACTGTGTTGGCGGTTGCCAAAGACAAGTGAGTGATCGCGACCACCATGCACCCACTGCCGATCAGAATTAACTGACCTCGAATGAAGGTTACCTTAGCCTGCTGTAAGCGCCGTTGTTCTTTTTTCTGCTGTAGCCACAAAGGGGTGATGATGAGCAGAGATATCAACTGTCGGAAAAAAATATACTGTAAGGGCGGTACTTCGCCATTTAACAGCTTTACCGCTACGTCGGAAAGCGAGGCAAACAAGTTACCTGCAACCAACAATAGAATACCGGCAGTGATATTCGTCATTATTTTTCTAATCTCATGTCTATATGAGGAATGTCATCTTCGAGGTACATATCCGAGATGGTGTTGAAGCCGTGGCTCGCATAGAAGTTTTCTAGGTGTTGCTGCGCGCCAATATCAATGGCCGTATTTGGCCAAAGAGCCTCGCAGCGTGTTAATGCTTCTTTGATTAATTGATGCCCCAAGCCACCACCTCTTGCCGATTGCTTGGTTGCGACTCGACCGATGCTGGTGTTGTCGTAAGAGGTACCTGGTGGTAATAAACGTGCACACGCTACCAACTCTTCATCAGCATAGCCAAGCAGGTGCTCAACACCCGCGAGTGTATCTTTACCGTCCAGCTCTGGATAAGGACAAGTTTGCTCAACCACAAATACATCGACTCTTAATTTAAGTAGTTGATAAAGCTGTTGTGTTGAGAGTTCAGAAAAAGGAATTGAGTGCCAAGTGATCATGTTTACATCCAGAGATTATCGATGCCCTGAATGTACTATGCGTGATGATTGTTGGCATTAACTATTGTTAATTCGACCTTTAATTCTGCTCAGGCTGATTGCGGTGATTCCTAGATAAGCGGCAATTTGATTGTCATTTAAGCGCTGCTCAAGGTCGGGATAGTGCTCGCAGAACAGCTGATAACGTTGCTCTGGTGTATAGAGCAGCATGAAGCGTTCTTTGTTTTCCTTATGCATCAGCTGTGTTTCTAACAGCTTTAAATACAAAGGATTATTTGATGCACGCCACTCGATAACCGCATTCATTGGCAGCTCTAACATGGTGATGGGAGTCAGCGTTTCTAATAGGTAAGGGGACGCTTGGCTTTTTATCAGACTCTCAAAGCCGATGATCCAATCTTGTTCCCAATAGAACTCTTTACTGTATTGCTTACCATCATCAGTGAGGTAGCAGGCATGGCACAAGCCTTCAAGTACAAAGTAGATTGAACTCGCCATCTCACCTTGATTGATCAAGATGTGTCTGGTTGGCAACTCAAGTGGCTTGGCGACAGCAACTAGAGATTCAATCTGGCTTTCAGAGAAGTCGAAGCTTTGCAGTTGTTCGATAAAAGAGGTGTGCATGAAAATAACCTAACCCAAATAAGTGCCGAAATCATCGCACTTATTTGGAGAGAGGTACAGAGCGGGATAAATCAGCGGCGTGCGTGTTGCTCTAGGTAATCTTGAGCAAGCTCTCTGCCCATGTATTTACCCAGAGTCTTCAGTGATACCTTTTTAAGGTTCACCACAATCAAGCCATCCAAGGCATCATTAAACGATGGGTCGACATTAAAACACACCAGTTTACCGTTCATCCCTAGATATTGGCGCAGCAGTACCGGCAGGCCTTTACCTTGCTCCATGCGTGCTAACACTTTAGAGAGCAGAGGCACACTCGCCAGTGAAGAGAGCAGGTGATTTTGCCAGAACACATGACTGCTGGTATTGAGTGGTGACGAAGGTGAAACCAAATTCGCCTTTTCCTCATCATAATGGTGGATTGATAAGGTGGTCGCGATCAACAGACGCGCATTGTGGCTGTAATCATTGCTGATACTGACTGGGCCGAACAGATGGGTATATTGAGGGTGACGAGACACAAAGGTCGCAATGCCTTTCCACAATAGTAACAGTGAGTTCAGGCTCTTTTGGTAAGGTTTACTTACTACCGATCGCCCTAGTTCAATGCTGTTTTCTAACGTATCAATGAATTCTTGGTTGTAGTTAAACAGGCTACGAGAGTAAAGCTGATCAAGCCCGTGCTCTGCGATGAGTTTGTCGACCATACCGAGTCGATACGCCCCGACCAGTTCTGCCTTGGTTTTATTCCACACAAACAGTTGATGGTAGTAAAGGTCATACTCATCTAAATCACAGGCCAGCCCACTGCCTTCTCCGACTTCTCTAAAGCTTTCTTCTCTTACTCGACCAATCTCGCGCATTAAGTTAGGAATAGATTGGCTTGGTGTGCAGTAGACCTCAAAGTTCCCTTGCTCGAGCAGTTTCATCTCTTCAGGGAGTGAGTCTATCTCTATTGATAAGACTTCTGGTGGAATAGGCGCTATCACTTGGGTATCGAAAGAGGGTGCGTGGATTGGCGTGTTCGGACTATCTTGTTGACTCATTAGATAGGTATTAAGTCGTAGGTAGTTGACGATATCCATCTCTTTTTCAAACGATTTTATCTCTGAATACGGAATCGATGAGCCAATCGAGATAGAGATAGTTGTCGCTTGTTTATTAAGAAGTTCACGCCCGAGTAGAGCGGTTCTCAACAGTGGATGAACACGACCCGCTTGATAGAAAAGCTCACTGTTCTTGCCATTGATAAAGATAGGTACCGTGGTGGCTTGGTGACGTTTGACGAATTTCGCTACCGACTTGCTCCACTCGATGTCTGTCAGTGTTTTTGCCCCTTTACGGTAGCTTGATACTTCACCGGCTGGGAATACAATCAATAGTCCACCATCAGCCAAATGACGATTGGCATCTCGAATCGCTTTGGCATTGGTGCGTTTCGATTCTTTACTGTTAAAGACATCGACACCGATGAAAAGATCATCCAGTTCAGGCAGGCGCTTAAGTAACTCATTGGCCAGCACCTTCACATCCTTTCTTACTGATCCTACGAGATCGGCAAGGATCACGCCTTCGATGGCGCCAAGCGGGTGGTTCGCCACAATCACGACAGGCCCTTCTTCCGGGATGTTTTCCGTGCTTCCCGATGCAACCGAGTAGTCGATATTGAGCGCCGACAGAGTGTAATTCATGAATTCGAAGCTAGATAACTCGTTTTTACGATCTTGGTAGAGTCGGTCTAGCTTAGATAGCCCAGTTGCCCACTCGACAACAGACTCACCTAAACCAAAAGGCGTGTAACGTGGTAAACGAAAA
Source organism: Vibrio sp. 10N.247.311.47 (assembly GCF_041467535.1). Classification (NCBI taxonomy): domain Bacteria; kingdom Pseudomonadati; phylum Pseudomonadota; class Gammaproteobacteria; order Vibrionales; family Vibrionaceae; genus Vibrio; species Vibrio sp. 10N.247.311.47. Next base: position 67,259 of record NZ_JBFSUR010000025.1, on the reverse strand, counting down.
GGACTATCAATCATAATGAAATTACCTTACTTAATCAGTTGCGGCCAAACTTTATCGGCTTGTTGAATATGCTGTGCTTGGTCTTGTTCCCAGCGCTGCTTAATCTCTTGGTCGTAGTTAAGATAAAGTTTGTCATCAACTATGGTCCAATACTGTGGGTCACCTGGTGCGAAGTCGTTTTTGGCAGAAACGGCCCATGCGCAATAACCACCATATTGAGGGGCATATTTTTCAGGATTATTAACAAATAAAGTCAGATTCTTTTCAGAAGAGAAATACCAGTCCGCGCCTTTGTACTCTGTGCTGAACTTCTTGCTCCCTTCAACAGGCTTCCCAGACGTGAAATAAGCCACGGTATCGTAGCCATCGAGTGCCTTACTGCTAAAGAAGCCGGTATAGATTTCATCGGCGGCAAATACGTACGGGCTAACAAGTAGCAGAACCATGGTGAATAGTTTTCTCATGATGGACTCCATCTATAGATTGATTGCGGGTGATAAATCAAAGGTAAAGCGCTGCTGATTTATCTGACATGGTTTAATGGGTTCGCATGGTGAGCCGGGTGCATAAAACATAGAGGCTTGACCATGCAGGTTACGTAAGTGTGTAAAGCTCACGGTATGTGCGTCTTCGCGATGCATACAAGTTGCTAAATGGGGCTGTTCACTGTGATGATGAGAATGAAACTTCAGTAAGTTCTGCTGATTCTTTCCTGTTGTCATAAGCTGATCGTATTTTGCTTGTCGGTAGGCTTGCACTCGCTCTAAATCAACACCGGATGAGAAGAGTGGAGAATCGGTGTCGACGATGTGCTGTTGAATACCATCCCACATGTAGGCGATAACCAAACCATTGTTCTGAGTTAAATTCGGCGCAAAAGCCAACAAGGTAAACGGGGCAAAAGAGTGCAGGTCGAGCTGATGAAATGCTTCAGAGAGCTGACTGATATTACGACTCGATGATAGGTTCTTGAGTAACAAACCACGGCTGACTAAAGGTCCAACAGGGACTATGCCTTGATAGTTATTGAGTAGGCATAGCGAAAGCCCGAACTCATTGATACTGATCCAGCTACCACCGCCAGTTGGGTCGAGTGGCATGATGATATCGACGCCGTTAACTCGATACTGTTTAGGCGGCATTGCTAGTGCTCGCGTCTTTTGTTCGTCACGGTTAAAAAAGACCTGATAACCATTTTCTTCAAGCAGCCAAGATACTGAACACATGATTATTGCTCCCTCAGATAGCTGCTGGTGGTTGGGGCATAACCAAAGGTATTGCATGTTTCGACATCAAGAAAGGTCGTGATCACCTTGATCATCGCATAGTGATGATTGGCATGCAGAGCAGCAAAGGTGACCTCTCTTTCTAACGTAGAAGGCAGGCTGGCGAATACTTGTGTATCCATTGAAACTTCGGTTTGGATCATGATAGGCGCTTCGAGATCTCTGCGGTCTAGTCGTTCAAGCCAGTTGATCACATAATGGATCTCTTTTACTGCAATTGAGCGGTCGTATTCGACGGGATGACCACGACGACGAGTGTTGTAATCAACGGTCGCATTCTCTTTTAAGATTAAGGCGTGAAAAAGATCGAGCGTGTGACGAGTATGCTCACCAATAGAGCTTGTGACATGCGGCTTTGCTCGTGTCAGATAGTCGCTGTCAGATATCGCTAACAAAAACTCTAGACCCTGATTCAATATCTCTACCGCTCCTTTGATACAAGGAGAGAAAGAAGTGAGGGCGCTCGGTTGGGCTATGGGGTTCATTCATGGTCCTCGTACAAAGTTAGTCAGTGGTCGGATATTGTTGAACAAGACGTCGCTCTTCTTGCCACGCAGCGAATAAGCTCTTGAGAGAAGGAGTCTTATGGCCTCGTTGTTTTTGCTGAGCGCCAATATCAAAAAGAATGCGGTATTGCAGAAGTAGCGTAGAAAATATCTCTCGCAGCGGTGTGTTGCGATCCCAGATATGCCCAGCCTCACTGCTTGCGCCATTGACCTCAAGGATCGTGAAATCCTCGCCGTTCATTAAGCTGTGCATGTCTTTAAACTTGACGTCGAGTCGGCCAAAATGAAAACCATCGAAGTCATCGAATATCTCGTCTAAACGTTCAGTTAAAGCCTGAGTAATGTATTGATTGCCATCGCGGAAGATGCAGCCACGGCTATGGCTACCTGCGAACGCGAGTTGGAACTCTTCGCCCTCTGCGAGCACGTGATCCAATTTATCTTCATGCCTTGGTAGATACAGGTGGCTGAGTTGCCCAGCACGCGGGCTATTTTCAATTAACTGCTTGAGTGTCGACTTGCCATCACCCATCACCATTGGCGCATATTTGAGTGTGATCGAGATGATCTCGCCTTGCTTTTTGTTTGGGTAACGAACATAGAAAACGCCAGCTTCTGCCTGATAAGGCGCCTTTTCTTGCAGTAGAAAGCGAGCATTATTTGGGAAAGATTCAACATATTGCTCAAGTTGATCTTGTGTGTTGATCAGCTTGACGCCAACGCCTCGACAGCCAAGATCCGGTTTAGCGACAATCGGGAAATCAAGATCGGATTGTATGAGTGCGCTGCGTGCATCTTCAGCTTGTTTCTTACCGCTGAGATCCGTTTTGGTGAGGGTGATAAACGGAGAGATCCAACGCTGACTTGAAGATCCGGCAAGGCTTAATATCTCGTGTTTTGATTCGCCTACCATTCCGCTTAACTTGATGCTTGGGTTGGCAATGAGCGGCAACGCCCAGTCAAAGTGCCGTAACCCTTGCATCAGGCTTTGAATCACGACTGGCGTGTAGAAGAACCAAGTTGGAAGAAACTCATAAGGAGAGACACTGCGCACGGTATCTTTTTCAAGCAAAGGCATGCCTGCATTGATTTGATGTGCGGGAATGATGCGAATATCTTGCGGTGAACTCATGATAATCCTCTAGAGTAGGTTCTATTCATTAATCGATTGCCGATAAACAGCAAAGCGATGGCACACGGGATGATGATCCATTGATATTCAGAGGCTTGCAGCCACGCTGATGTCCCTAAATAGTAGATGGCAGAGAAGACAATGCCAGTCCAGATCGCGGTGGCGCTGATGACAGCAAACAAGAAAGTAGGCTGTGGGATGGCGAAAAAGCCACTTAAGGTAAACCCGACGGTGCGAAGCCCTGGAATAAAGCGGATAACAAAAAGGCTGCTGAATGCGTTCTGACGTAATTTGGTACGAAGCGAACGAAAGTACTTATTGGTGAGGGCTTTATATCGAACACCTCGGAAATAACGTCCTGACTTCCCTAAGTAATAAAGACCGAGATCACCCGTGGCAATACCGATGAAAATAGCAAGCAGCGCATATTGAGGAAGTATTAGACCTTGAGTCGCTATACCTGCCGCCGTAACAATCGCAAGATCTTCAAGCAGGTAAGAAAGCGCGATGATGCCAAGCATCAGCCATAGCAGCGACTCCTCTCCTGAATGTAACCATGCTTGAATGCTCTCGACGGTGCTCATCAAATGTCCTTATCTATCCTATAGATGAATGGCTTAACCACCATTCATTGAGTGTAGTAAATTAAATAGACAGGAGGAGCAGATAAAAACTTACAGCTGATTAGTGTTTTTTTGTGTTGGATTCATTCAATTGGTGGTTTGAGTCGTGCTGTTTGACTGCTGTTTGAAGCTAAAGGCGTGGCATTTGGAAGCGGGTTGAACGAGAGTTTGTCGTTCGACAAATTAGAGCTTTGGACTGAACATTTATAAGAAAAGAAAAAGGCTGAGTCGTTAAACTCAGCCTTTCATAACGTTAACTATGGATTACTTAAGTAACCTATTTAGTTAGGTCAATCTGGTAAACAGCAAAACCAACATCGTCAGTCGCAACACGTTTCATCGGGTATTGACCCTTCTCTTTAATGAACTCTGCTGCTTTGTCGCTTGGAGATGTTTCAAAGCGGATATCTAGCTTGTTATCTGTTTTGATTGGCGCAAATGACCAATTGTTATCCGCGCTTGGGCTCACTTGACCTTGCTCTTTGCTTACGCGAGAGATGTAGTTTGCAAGAACAGTACGGTTCTCATCTGGTGCATCAAATGCGATGAAGTCTTCACCTGTGCCTGGGAACTTAGCGCTGTATGCACGGTAGTTGTTGGTGGCGATCAGGAAGTCTTGCTTCATGTCGATTGGCTTACCTTGGTAAGTTAGGCCAACAATACGCTGTGAGTCAGGGTTAACCACTTTACAGTTTGCGTCGTATTTCGCAGGTTGAGTTACGTCGATTTGGTAATCAACACCGTCGATAACATCGAAGTTGTAAGTGCGGAAATTATCCCACTCGATCAACTGTTGTGGTGCTGTTGAGTTAACATCAACTTGGTTGAACTGACCAGCAGAACACTCGAGCCACTCTTTTACTTCGTGACCTGTTACCTTCATCGCAACTAGCGTGTTCGGGTAAAGGTACAAGTCAGCTGCGTTACGGAATGTCAGTTGACCAGATTCAACTTCAGTGAAGTTCGCTGGGTCATTCTTACGGCCACCAGCTTTGAATGGTGCAGCCGCGGAAAGTACTGGCGTACCATCTAGGTCAGGGTCACCTTGGATGAACTGTTCAACGTAATCTTTCTGTGCAAGGTTAACGATTTGAACTGTTGGATCGTCTTGTACTAGAGACAGGAAGCTGTACATCACATCGTCTGCTTTACCAATCGGTTGGTTAACAAACTCACGAGTACCAGCGTGGTCTTTTTCTAGTGCTGTTACGATGCCTTCATCAGCTGCAGCAAGAGATTTCTTCTCGATTTTGTCGTAGATAGGGCGCGCTTCTGATTGGCCTTTAACGACTTCCCACTTACCGTCTTTTTGTGCAAGTGTTAGATCCATAACACCAACGTGGCTACCCCAACGACCAGGCATTACTGCCGCAACGCCGTTCATTGTGCCCGTTTCGTTGTCGATGCCTTGGATGTCATCAAAACCTTTACCTGGGAAAACTGCGTGAGAGTGGCCGAATGCGATCGCATCGATGCCGTCTACTTCAGATAGGTAGAACGTTGAGTTCTCTTCGCCATTTTTGTATGGGTCCGTTGATACGCCTGAGTGAGGGATAGCAACGATAACTTCAGCGCCTTCCGCTTTCATTTGAGGCACTAACTCGTTAGCCGTCTCAATGATATCGCGAGCGATCACTTTGCCTTCTAGGTTCTTCTTATCCCACGTCATGATTTGTGGTGGAACAAAACCGATGTAACCCACTTTTACTTCGTGCTCTACGCCAGCAGTATCTTCAAACGTGTGCGTCTTGATGATGTAAGGCGTGAAGTAGTGTTCTTTAGTTTCTGCGTCGTAAACGTTAGCACTGATGTATGGGAAATCAGCGTCGTTGATCGATTCTTCTAGGAACTCAAGACCGTAGTTGAATTCGTGGTTACCTAGGTTTGCAGCGTCGTAGCTTAGTTGGTTCATTGCTTTATATGCAGGGTGAACTTCGCCTGCTTCGATGCCTTTGTCTGCCATGTAGTCACCCATTGGGCTACCTTGCAGTAAGTCACCGTTATCAACTAAAACGCTGTTGGTTACTTCGCTTTGAGCTTCTTTTACTAAAGTTGCAGTACGTGCTAAGCCGATTTTTTTCGATGGCTTGTCTTTGTAGTAGTCGTAATCCATTAGGTTGGTATGGATATCCGTCGTTTCTACGACACGTAATTTAATCACTTCATCGGTATCTGGTGTTGTTGTGCAGCCTGCTAAAGTCAAACCAAGACCCGCAAGTACAGCCAATGACAAAGGTTTCATTGCAACTTTCATTTTGTAGCTCCAAAGTGGATAGTAGAAAATTCGTTGCGTAATGTAACAAAACCGAATGAAACAATGATTACAACGAATGTTAATTCGTGACTTAGATCGATTACTTTATGGTGTTCTGCAAGACGCCTCCCAAAGCTGCTCAATCGATGCGCAACTGATATCGATAATATTAGTCCATTCATTTCACCTGCTTATCGATAAATCCAATCCCTTATCAGCTTTTCGAATAAAAAATGAAATTTTAGAATTTCCAGTAATATGAGAGGCTCGTCATAATGCCTATATCAAGGACGTATCAGGCAGATGAATAGCAAGGATAGCTCAAAACGAAGCTTCTGTTTTCTTCTAGTGCCAATACTCCCATTCACTCAAGTGGATGAGTTAAATCCCTTGCTTGGCAAGACCAAGTAATGAATTGCTCGTAACGCGAGCCTTAAAGGAAGCACTGAAATGGACCAAGAACGTTTAACCCACCTAAAACAGCTCGAAGCGGAAAGTATTCATATTATCCGTGAAGTAGCGGCTGAGTTTGATAACCCAGTGATGATGTACTCCATCGGAAAAGATTCTTCTGTGATGCTTCATTTAGCTCGCAAAGCGTTTTATCCAGGCAAGATTCCATTCCCGCTATTGCATGTAGATACGGATTGGAAATTCCGCGAGATGATTGAGTTTCGTGACCGTACGGCTAAAAAGTACGGCTTCGACCTTTTAGTACATAAGAACCCAGAAGGTATTGAGATGGGTTGTAGCCCATTTGTACATGGTTCTTCGAAGCACACTGACATCATGAAAACACAGGGCCTTAAGCAGGCGTTAAACAAGTATGGGTTCGATGCGGCTTTTGGTGGTGCGCGTCGTGATGAAGAAAAATCTCGTGCGAAAGAACGTGTTTACTCTTTCCGCGATAAGAACCATACGTGGGATCCAAAAAACCAGCGTCCAGAGCTTTGGCACACTTACAACGGTCAGGTTAATAAGGGCGAAAGCATTCGTGTATTCCCGTTATCTAATTGGACTGAGCTCGATATCTGGCAATACATCTACCTAGAGAGCATCGATATTGTTCCACTTTACCTTTCAGACAAACGCCCTGTAGTTGAGCGTGATGGCATGCTGATCATGGTTGATGATGACCGTATGGAGTTGCAAGAAGGTGAAGTGATTGAAGAGAAAAGCGTTCGTTTTCGTACTTTAGGCTGTTACCCATTAACCGGAGCGGTTGAATCTGAGGCGAATACGCTAACAGGCATTATTGAAGAGATGCTGGTGGCGACGTCTAGTGAGCGTCAAGGTCGAGCGATTGACCATGATCAGTCGGGCTCTATGGAGCTGAAAAAGCGCCAAGGTTATTTCTAAGAATCTAAGGAAAGAAAAATGAATAGTGCAGTAGAAGCCGAATTGGCTGAACTAGGGATTGAAGGTTATCTAAGTCAGCATCAGCATAAATCTATGCTTAGATTTTTAACTTGTGGCTCGGTAGATGACGGTAAAAGTACGTTAATCGGTCGCTTGCTCCATGATACAAAACAGATTTATGAAGATCAGCTAGCGGCGGTTCACTCTGATAGCCAACGAGTGGGTACCACAGGTGAGAAACCTGATTTAGCACTGCTTGTTGACGGACTACAGGCTGAGCGTGAGCAAGGGATTACGATCGATGTGGCTTATCGTTACTTCTCGACTCAAAAGCGTAAATTCATTATTGCTGATACCCCAGGGCATGAGCAGTACACGCGCAACATGGCAACAGGCGCTTCAACGTGTGATCTAGCGGTGATCTTGATTGATGCTCGTAAGGGCGTTCTGGATCAAACACGTCGTCACTCGTTTATTTCTAACCTGCTTGGTTTGAAGCACTTCATCGTCGCAGTCAACAAAATGGATCTCGTAGAGTACTCGCAAGATCGTTTTGAAGAGATTCGCGATCAGTATCTAGAGTTTGCTGAAAACCTAGAAGGCGAAACTAACATTCAAATTCTGCCCGTTTCGGCACTTGAAGGCATTAACGTTGCAGCGCAAAGCAAAGAGCTTGCATGGTTCGAAGGTCCGTCTCTATTAGAAGTGTTAGAGAACGTCGATATTGACCAAAAACGTTCTGCAGGTGAATTCCGATTCCCTGTTCAGTACGTAAACCGTCCTAACTTAGACTTCCGTGGTTTTGCAGGCACCGTTGCCTCTGGCCGTGTCAGTGTGGGTGATGAAATCAAGGCGCTGCCATCAGGTAAAACGTCTAAGGTGGCAAGTATTGTGACCTTTGATGGCGAACTTGAATCGGCGCAAGCGGGTTTGGCAGTAACGCTGACTCTTGAAGATGAAATCGATATCAGTCGTGGTGATTTGATTGTGCTGGAAAATGCGCAAATTGAATCCACTAACCATGTATTGGCTGACATCGTATGGATGACAGAGCAACCACTGCAACCGGGCAAAGCCTACGACATTAAAATCGCAGGCAAGAAAACCGTCGGTCAGGTTGAAACGGTTCGTCACCAATATGACATCAACAACTTGTCGACTTACGCTGTTGATGAGTTGCCACTGAATGGTATTGGTTTGTGTGAATGGTCATTGAACGAGACTGTCGCGCTGGATAAATACCGTGAGAGTGCCGATACCGGTGGTTTCATTGTTATCGACCGCCTGACTAACGTGACGGTTGGTGCTGGTTTGATTCGAGACCGTTTGGACTCTGTTGAACAGCAAGTCGGTAACTTCTCTGCATTTGAACTTGAGTTCAACGCATTGGTACGCAAGCACTTCCCTCATTGGGATGCCAAAGATCTAAGCCAATTACTGAAGTCATAAACGACTAAGTAACAGCTTATTGAATCAGGCGGAAACCCATCGTTTCCGCCATAAAGGACGGGTATATGTGGCAACAAGGATTTGTATTAGCGATTTTGCTCGGCATCATTACTTGCCTGCTCGTTACCCGTATTAAGCCAAGCTTTATCTTTGCTGGCGCGGCGTTTATTGCTTTTATGGCTGGCATGATCGATTTGTCGAGCTTAGCCAATAACTTCACTAACTCCTCGTTACTGACTTTAATTCTTCTTATCCTCGCATCAAGTGCGTTGGAGAAAACTCGCTTAATCAGTTGGGTTAGTCGTAATATCTCTGAAGGTAGGCTAGGTACCGTGGTTGCGAAGTTGGGTATTTCCACAGCGTTACTTTCTTCTTTTACTAATAACACGGCGGTGGTTGTCTCTTTGATCGGGGCGATCAAACGCAATCAACAACATGCGCCATCTAAACTGCTTATCCCCTTGTCATACGCTGCCATCTTAGGTGGAACCCTGACATTGATCGGCACCTCTACCAACTTGATCATCAATAGCTTTGTTGAAGATGCGGGTTTGCCAAGTTTAAACTTTTTCACACCGACCTTGATCGGTTTAGCTGTTTTGGTCGGTGGTGTGTTGATCCTCATTCCTCTGAGCTACTTCTTACCCAGCTACGATGATGGATCTCAAGACGATCTACCTTACTTTCTCGAGGCGCGAGTTGAGCCGGGTTCTCCTTTAGTTGGCCGCAGCGTCAGCGAGAATAACCTCAGAGCATTGAGAAAACTGTTCTTAGCGGAAGTGATTCGAGACGGTAAAACAACCGCGTCTATTGACCCTGACTTCATACTCCAAGCTCGTGACCGACTACTGTTTTGTGGTGATGTCGAGAGTGTTGCGACACTGCAAGAGATCCAAGGATTAACTCTGTTTGGTCAGCACCACCTGAACGGCCAGAGCTTTGTTGAGGTCGTAGTCAGTTCATCGGCAAGCTTCTGTAATAAAACCCTCAAAACCAGCCAGTTTAGAGATCGCTTCGATGCGGTTGTGGTTGCCATTCGTCGTGGTCATGAACGCCTTGAAGGTGGCCTTGGAAACATCACATTAACCGCTGGCGATACCTTGATTTTGGTTCCAGGCAAGCGTTTTGAAGAACAGCGTCAACAACACAATAAAGAGTTTGTGTTGATGAACGACCTAGACTCAAGTGCCAAGCTTGATGCCGATAAATCGACGTTTGTGTTGCTCGGCTTTGCTAGTGTGATTGGTTTAGCCCTTATCGATGCAGTACCTATTATCAAAGGCTTAGCTGGTTTTCTACTGTTGCTGGTGGCATTTGGCGTGGTGCAACTGGGTGAGCTCCGCCGCCGTTTCCCAGTCGATATTGTGGTGATCGTGGGCTCTGCACTTTCTATTGCTCAACTGATGATTTCATCGGGTTTATCTGAGCGGATGGGGCTGATGTTTATGGAGGCGTTTAATGGCTGGGGCGTATTCGGTGCGTTAGTTGCTACCTACTTTATGACTTTGGTTTTGACAGAGCTGGTGACCAATAATGCGGCTGCAGCACTCTCATTTCCGATTGGCTACAGTATGGCAGTAGGTTATGGCGTTGACCCTATGCCGTTCATCATGGCGGTACTGTTTGGTGCCAGTGCCAGTTTTATCTCTCCATACGGCTACCAAACCAACTTACTTGTTTATAGCGTAGGTAATTACCATTTAACGGATTATCTGCGTATCGGCATTCCAATCTCGATTGTATATTCGGGCTTGGTGCTGACCCTAATTCCTTATTTTTTCCCATTTTAATGCTGTTTATTTAAAGGACTAATTATGACCGCAGTACTCAAATCCAAAGATGAGAATGTTGTGTGGCATCAACACTCGATTGATAAAACATTTCGCGCGGATCTGAAATCACAAAAGCCAGCCGTGCTCTGGTTCACGGGGTTGTCTGGTTCTGGTAAATCGACAGTCGCTGGAGCATTAGAAAATCGCTTGGCACAGCTTGGTTACCATACTTATTTATTGGATGGCGACAATGTGCGTCATGGATTATGTAGTGACCTTGGCTTCTCTGAGCAAGATCGTCGAGAGAACATCCGTCGTATTGGTGAGCTTGCTAAATTGATGGCAGATGCAGGCTTGATCGTGTTGTCAGCCTTTATTTCTCCGCATCAAGCTGAAAGGCAACTCGTGAGAGATTTATTGCCGGAAGGTGAGTTTCTTGAGGTGTTCGTCAATACTCCATTAGAGGTTTGCGAACAGCGTGACCCTAAAGGTCTGTATAAGAAAGCACGTGCCGGAGAGATCCCGAACTTTACAGGTATTAGTTCAGTGTACGAAGCGCCTCAGAACCCTGAGATTGATCTACCTGCAGGTGAGAAGACACTCGATGAATTGGTCGAACTGTGTATTGATGCGTTGGAGAAGCGAAATATCTTAGCCAACTGAGATCGTTGGTATGACTAAGGCTACTCAGCTGTTTATCTGTTTATTCACGACCGATAAATAGTGCAGCCTTAGTTTACCGAGACAAGAAACCTATCCTCTAGATTCTCTTTATTCTTCTCGATACTCTCACTTTTTACACCGTCTATTTTTTGCACCGTCGAGTGCCTAGACGGTGTAATTCACACTGCTTTTCACTTCTGTCTGTACCGTGAACTTCTGACTTAATAGAGCAATCAGTTGATCGTAATACTGCGTGTTTGGCTTGTTACCGAGCAAGGTACAAAGCTCATTGCCTGTAGGGCTGAATCGGTAGTAAACCAGCTTCACGCCTTTTGATAATGGTGCCAGTGACATGCTCTTACCTTGATAGGTTAGGTGCAGGGCTGGATCGAAATCAATCTCTCCGGATTCTAATTCTGTGCCCAGAATAATCCCGAGCTCTATCAAGTGGAGCAAGCTGGAGTAGGGCAGGTTGTGCCCACCAAGGTTGATGGTGTTGGTGGTGTCCCTTTTGCCAAAGTTGAATAGCCCAGCATGAGATTTAAAGCCGAGTAAGAGCTTTCTGCTGTTATCGCTACCAAAACTGCAGCCTAATGAAGCTGCTCTTTGTAAGGTCAGTGCTTCCTTTGGCGTCATGTCTTTTAAGATTTGCAGTGCCTTCATCGACGTCGAGCCTGGGTTGGTGACTTCTCGTTTCAGTACTTGAGCCCATAGCCTCTGCATCGATGTATTGTGGATCTCTTGTGCCATGTCGAAGAAACGGTATAGCCAGTCCTGATCCGGGTCTCCAGCCGCTTCATCCTTACATGAAGAGTGCGCCAACTTTAGAATCTGTTCTAGGTTCTTTTGGCGAAGCTCTCTACGTTTTTTCTCTCGCAATAGTGCCCGTTCGATAAGCGTACTCTCAGCTTTATCCTTTGGCTTGGCACTATGACTAATTAAGAAATCGAGGCCGAAGCTTTGTGCGATGTGCAGCATTCTGCTGGCACTGTCGGCAATATGAGGCTTTTTCTCATGCTTTTGCTGTGTATCGCTAGCATGCTCAATGATCACTGGCTGTTTGGTTTCTGACATAAGAGTACCGTTAGGAGACGACTCAAGACCAATCGTAGTAAATAATTGCTCGCTCTAGCTTGTTAAAACGCTCGATAACGGCGTTAGAACTTTTGATTGTAGAATAACCACTTATCAAAAAGCTCCGCCTGGTTCTCAAGCCTTTTTTCTACGCTATTTCTGAACACTTACTTATTGTGATTGGTATAACTGTCTAAAATGTAACTCTTTATCTTATTGGTGGCTAGATTTTGCGTGCAGAGTTGAAGGTTTCAACAAAATTTTACTTTTGTTAATGATAATAAAATGTTAAATTTGTTGTAATTCTCAAGGAGGAGTTATGAATCAAGTCAATGATAACAAGCTGAAGAAACAGCTTAGTATAGGGTTATTACTCGCGATTTATGTCGCTGTTCTAGCTTACTTATCTAATTACATCGCGTAATTCAGAAGAAAATTATCGTTATTAAACTGTTATTGAATGATCACACTCGTTCAGTGACGGCAGCTCATCCTTGAGCCACCCTTCTAATGACTACATGTCGTCATACTCTTCAATCGCAGTACCTTCAATAAGATAACCGGTTTGCGCTAAGTCATGGCTGATTGACTCAGTTTTCAGCGTTCCGACCAAATAGATCACATCCCATAACTGCTGTATTGGTGCACCTTTCGGGAACTTCACGTAGATGATTTGGTTCGGTGGCGGCGGTGGCACGTGGATACATGCGCCAAAGTACGGTACCAGCAGAAACTCAGTGATCATATTCTCATCACCTTCCAATGGAATCACAAAGCCAGGAATCTTCACTGTGCTGCCATTCAGCTCTGGGCGAACAGCACCAAGTGTCGATTGTTGAGGTTTGTCCATACTATTGTGGTCAACCATCGGCATACCAAATGAATCTAGCTGAGCACGTTCTGATTCTGGAATCAAATCAATCCATTCAAGTGTTAATACCGATTCGTCATTCTGAGTGGTTTCAGCGTGAGCTGTACTGATAAATGGGAACAGAAGTAGCCCAAGTATCAGTAGGAATTTGCGTTGCATCGTAGGTTCCTATTTTAGATTCGAATCGTCATGCCATCAGACAATGACTGGCGGTAAGCCCTGAAAGCGGGAATAAAGCCGATAATGATTCCAGCAACTTGTACCAGCATAAGCAGTTTCCACTCATGCGGTGTGATTGCGGATATCGATATGTTGATACCATAACTTTGTTGCACAATAGGAGCAACCACTGCGATCAGCGCAAACAATACTGCAACACCTAATGTAATGCCAAGGAAGGTTAGCGCACTGGCTTCACTGATCAGTAAACCAAACACATGACGAGGTCTTGCGCCCATCGCACGTAGGATGGCCATCTCTCGGCGCCTTTCTTGCAAGCTAGTGAGTAGGCTACTGAGCATGCCCAATAAACCGGCGACGACAACAAACCCTGAAACAATCAGTAGTGCTTGTTCTGCTACAGCCATCATTCCCCACAATTCGTGAAGCGCAATGCCCGGCATAATGGCGCTTAAAGGTTCTTGGCGGTAGTTATTGATTTCTCGTTGCAGTGCGAAGGTTTGGATCTTCGATTTAAGGCCAACCATCATCGCGGTAATCTGCTTCGGTTGGAAATCAAAAGTCTTTAAGGTTTCGGCATCCGGCGTATGTCCTAGGTTAGCACCTGACTCCCAGCCAACATGAATCGCTTCAATAGCCTCTAACGAAACGTGTACGGTTTTATCTACTGGTGTCCCGGTTGGCGCGAGTATTCCCACAATTTTGAAGGGCAGATTATCGTGACGGCTAAACGCAACATCACTGATACCGTGCGCAAGAATGATTTGATCACCGATTTTGTAATCTAGCTTCTTCGCAACATCGGCACCAATCACTACATCAAATAGCTGTTCAAATTCTTTACCTTGTTGGAAAGTAAGTAATTGCTTACTTCCATAGCGATAGTTTTCAAAGTAACTATGATTTGTACCCATCACACGGAAGCCTTTGTGTGAATCGCCCAATGATATTGGTATCGCCCACTTTACTGCGTTGTGCTGGCTAAATTCTTCATAGCTTTTCCAGTCTATGTTGTTGGTCGCATTACCGATTCTGAATACTGAGTAAAGCAGCAGGTTGACCTGACCAGAACGGCCACCAACGATAAGGTCAGTACCTGAAATCGTATTGGCGAAGCTGCTTTTTGCTTCGGTTCTAACGCGTTCTACGCCGAGCAAGAGAATGACAGATACCGCCACCGTGAGAATGGTGAGAATAGCCGTGGCTTTACGGTTGAGTACGCTTTTTAAGGCTAAGTGAGTAATTACTTTCATACGACAACCTTAGCTTGGTTAACGGTTTTTAAATCTATGGTTCGAGTAAATAATTTTTCTAGTGTTGGATCATGGCTAACAAAGATAAGAGTAGAACCTGCCTGGTTGGCTTGTTCTAACAACAGTTCGATAAAAGCTTCTCGGTTGTCATGATCCAAAGCCGAGGTTGGCTCGTCGGCAATAATGATTTTGGGTTGGCCGATCAAAGCACGAGCGGCAGCAACACGTTGTTGTTGACCGATGCTTAACTCGGTAACGGGCTTGTCCATTAAAGCTTGAGGTAGTTTTAATCTGAGTAACAACTCTCGAGCCGTCTCTTGTAAGCTTTTCTGGCTTTCAGCGACTTGCTGTTTACGTATCTGTGAAAACTGGCAAGGGAGCGTCACGTTATCGATAACTGATAGATAAGGAAGCAGGTTAAATTGTTGGAAAATATAACCAATATGATCGGCTCTGAATTTATCTCTTTGACGAGGTGTAAGCTGAGTGAGGTCTTGATCAAGGATAGAGACTTCTCCTTGCTCAGCTTGGTTGATTCCGGTCAGTAGCCCTAACAAAGTTGATTTTCCACAACCACTTGGCCCTTTAATAAAAAGGTGCTCTTGGGCTTGGATGTGAAGAGAGGGGATCTCTAGCGTTGGTGGTAATTCAGGCTTCCAACGAAAGCTGATATTTTCGAGTTTGACCACAAGTGATGAACTGTCAGAAGACATGCTAGCTCCAATAATTAAAGCGGTGTATCTACTGGACAGTAATTTGAAACATAAATTCCCAGGAACACACCGATTTGAACAGCCAAGTAAGCGATGACTTACCTGGCTGTTTATTTTACGTTTAATCCGATCTAGGAGTGATTAGAATCGGAAACTAATACGCTCTGCGTTAAGCACTTCTTGTACTTGAGCTGTGTCTGTTAGTAGGTTCACCGTCATTTTTTCAGTGTTGCTGAACTTAGAGAACCACTGAGTGCTAACTGTGTCTAGCTTAGCAACATCTGAACATTCATAGTGGTACTCAACAGTGAACTCACCGTGGCCACCTTCTGAGTGATCGTGGTGGTCGTGACCTTCGTGGTCATCATGATCGTGCTCAGCGTGGTCATGGTCTTTGTGGTCATCATGATCGTGTTCAGCGTGGTCATGGTCTTTGTGGTCGTCATGATCGTGTTCAGCGTGATCATGGTCTTTGTGGTCGCCATAACCGTGTTCCGCATGGTCATGGCCTTCATGGTCGTCATGACCGCCTTCTAAGGTGTTTGCTACTGACTTGAACTTCAGAGTACAAATCGCATTGTTAAAACTAAACAGCTCTTCTGGCTTGTTTAATTGTGCGATAGCCTGTTCAAACACTTTCTTCTGTTCTGCAGTTTTTGGAGCATGTTCAAACCCAACCACATCTGCGCCTGGAGCTGTTACTTCAACAAGCAATTCTTGCCCATCTTGCGCGATGTTTACTTCAACTTGGCCATGTACGTGTGCATCATGAGAGCGGAATTCTTCGTTAGCTAGAGCATTTGTAGAGACAGTCATGCCGATAACAACGGCTAAAAAAGTAGGTTTCATGTTTTTTCCTGAATAAAGGTTAATTAAAAAGTAGTGGTAATTAAGCGATATTTACAGGAGGTGAGCGTGCCAAATAAGCGAAATATAGCCGCTGTAGTGAAGTTACTGACTCTGTAATAGCGACAGTAAATTCCGAATGGAACTCTGGAATCTGTGGTAGTGAGTGCGCTGTGATGAACTGATTAAGCGAAAACAGCTCACAATGGTGTGAAGTGTGGTGCTCTGGTGCGATATCCACAATGTGTGTTGCGGCTAACACGCTTAACATGAGCATAAGCCCAAGCAAGAAGCCTGTTTTGCGTTTCACATTGTTGGGTGTGTTTTGCCACATCAGGATGATTAACCACAGAATTAAAAAAAAGGATACTGTTATAATATAACAATATCCTTTGGTTAGGTCTCGAAAAAGACGCGAATATCTTATTAAAGGCTCGCTTTAATCAACTCAATGACTTGAGTGACTTCTGATTCGTTTAATGCACCTTCTTTTACAAACAAGATTTTACCTTGCTTGTCTTGAACGATAATCGCTGAGCTTTCTTCTTTTAGAGCCCATGTTGACGCAACGGCGCCGTCTTCATCTAGGACCATAGAAGACCATGGAAATTCTTCTTTGCTGCTTTCGGCAGAGGACTTAACAAAAGACCCAGTACCCCAAATCGCATCATCTTGGTTGATGATAGTGGTGGTTTGGTAGCTGTCTTCTGAGAATTTCGATGCGGTAATGGCTGCCATCAGTGGTGCGTTGAGCTCTTTAGAGCTGCTGCGGCCAGCGATAGCTTGAACGACGCGAACTTTACCTAGAAGATCATTGGTTGCCCAAGCTTGATATCCAGTATTTCCGTCGTTTAGAACAATCTCACCATAGTTACTCACATCGACGGCAGGCAGGGTAGCGCCTACTGATAGGTTGTGAGCATTGGCGAAGAGTGGAGAGGCTGCGGCTAGAAAAGCCAGTAGAGTTTTGTTTTTCATTATATTTTTGTTCCGCTTATTGGTTTGCACAGGAAGTATAATATGAAATTTGAAAAATGCCTCTTTAACTTTTTTATCGTACGACGTAGAAAGAAGTTGCAGGCTTGTTACCAAAAGGTATAATGCATCAATATCAAGATGAACAATAGATTATCTTGCTGTTTGCTAAAGGAATTAGCGATTAAATGTGCTTTGAACAGCGACGCTGTTCAGGTATGTGACTGTAGTACTCAAATGGAATTGAGGTTGTATTATGTTAAGAAAATTTTCTACTTACCGTCCACGTCAGGTGGCGCGTTTCGTTAAAGTCCTGTTCAAAGGCCAATTTGCTATTGAAGGTGTTGGAGAGTTTCGCTTCGACCAAGGCAAGGTGCTACTTCCTGAAGTTTCAGACAAACAAAAGCTCACTATTTTTAAAGAAGTTAACGGCACCATTGCAGCGTTGCCGGTGTAACTGAGCTTTATCGATTTGTCTTGCACCGAATAGATTAACAATGAAAAGGGCTTCCTGATGGAAGCCCTTTTTTAATGCGTGTCGTTCACGATGGTATGTCGAACGGCACTTTATTGTGGAGGGAAGCACACACCTGTTCCACCCAACCCGCAATACCCATTCGGATTTTTAGCTAGGTATTGCTGGTGGTAGGTTTCTGCGAAAAAATATTTTCCAGCAGGCAGAACTTCCGTCGTGATCTCGTTGCCTAAAGATTCAGTCATTGCTCGTTGATATTCACGTTTAGAGTGCTCAGCGATAGATTGTTGTTCTTCACTGAAGGTGTAAATCGCAGAACGGTACTGAGTCCCTAAATCGTTGCCTTGGCGCATCCCTTGAGTTGGGTCATGACGCTCCCAAAAGGTTTCAAGTATTCGAGCTAGAGAGGTTTGTTCACTATCAAATATGACACGAACGACCTCGGTATGGCCGGTTTGCCCAGTACATACTTGTTCATAAGTGGGATTAACTGTGTATCCGCCAGCGTAACCAACGGATGTTGAAATAACGCCATCCAATTGCCAAAACAAACGCTCAGCTCCCCAGAAGCACCCCATACCAAACAGGACTTCTTGTTGAGAGCCCGTGGGTGCATCGAGCAGGTCGGTTTGATTGACGAAATGGCGCTCAGTGATTCGAATTGGGTCAGCATTTCCCGGTAGTGCGGTTGCTGCAGAAACCAGTTGTTGTTTGTTTAGCATGTTATATTCCTTTTCGCATACGTTTACCGCGCTGGCTTTTATTTAACGTGGGTTCATATTAACTGTTGGTCAATATTGAATAAGTCTTTAAATTAGACCGTGTTATTCCAGGATTTATTACAGACTCAATGCCTATTTAGCGGTATTATTTCTTTTCACTTATTAACGTATTGATAACTTCTTCACCAATTAAACATGATAAGAAAAACTTTACCAGTTCTGATTGGCACTCTATTGTCATCGACGCTCGCTTTCGCTGACGTTTCCCTTGAAATCAAAGGGCTAGATGGAGCGCTTGAGGATAATGTTGATGCTTATCTGAGTGCGATCCCTGAAGAAGAGTATTCGGTTTCACTAAGATTCCAATCCCGCTTGGAATCTATGATTAAAGAAGCCCTGAATGCGTTAGGCTACTACCACCCTAAAATCACATTTACTCACTCCGAAGATGATACCGAAATGACCGTTACGGTTGAGCCGGGAGAGCCTGTTGTTATTTATACTTCAGATATCGTTCTAACTGGTGAAGCCAAGGATGACCCAGACTTTTTAGCCTTGATAGCGAAGAGTAGCTTGTCTAAAGGTTCGACTCTGAATCATGGTAATTATGACTCTTTGAAATCGTCGATCCGCAACCTTGGCTTAGCGAAAGGCTACTTCGATGGTGCTTATGATCTTAGTAAGCTAGAAGTCGCTCCTGAATTGAACCGCGCTTATGTTCGTCTTCATTATAACAGTGGTATCCGCTATCACTTTGGTACTACTCAGGTTACTGGTAGCCAGATAGAAGAAGATAAGGTGCAGTCACTTAAACCATTTGAGGATGGCGAACCTTACTCAATCACCAAAGTCGGTGAGTACAACCAAAACCTGTCCAATACGGATTGGTTCTCCTCGGTATTTGTTGAACCAGATTTAAGCCAGTTAGGCGAAGGCCGAGAGATCCCGATGAAGGTTAGCCTTGCTCCGCAAGCTCGTAACCAAATCGAAACGGGTATCGGTGTATCCACCGACCTTGGCGTAAAAGGCACTCTGAAGTGGAAAAAACCTTGGGTTAATGAACAAGGCCATAGCTTCAATAGCAGCCTGTCGATTTCTAAACCTGAACAGACGATTACCGCTACCTATAAAATCCCTCTGGATGACGTGCTGAACGACTACTATCAAGTTAAGTACGGTATGAAAAACTTGGATAATCGTGATACCAAGAGTTTGGAGTCAAACTTAGCGCTAGAAAGATATTGGCGACTGGATAACGGTTGGCAACGCACGGTCTTCATTCGATACTTGGTCGAAAACTATGAGCAAGGTTTGCAGGATGATTTAGCGCAATTTGTGCTGCCGGGTATCTCTTTCTCACGCACTCGAACGCGAGGCGGTTCGATGCCGATGTGGGGCGATAAACAAACCATTATGGTTGAAGCGGGTGATGATACCTTGTTATCTGAAACTAAGGTTGTTCGTTTTCAAGGTCAAACCGCTTGGATTCGAAGCATTGGCGACAATCACCGAGGCTTAACTCGACTTCAATTTGGCGGCAACTTTGCCGACGAGTTTGATAAGCTATCTCCCTCCCTAAGATTCTTTGCTGGTGGTGACAATAGCATTCGTGGTTATGGTTATGAGTCGATCTCTCCTCGAGATGAAAGTGGCGCACTAACGGGTGCCAAATTCATTGCAACCAGCTCGTTTGAATACCAATACCGCTTGGTTGGAAACTGGTGGGGCGCAGCATTCTACGACATTGGTGATGCCTTCAATGATAAACCTGAATGGAAACATGGTACCGGCGTCGGGGTTCGTTGGGCGTCGCCCGTCGGCCCTGTGAGCTTAGATTTTGCTTGGGGTCTAGATGCAGCAAAAGGTGATGAGTTCCAGTTACACTTTAGTTTAGGGCCAGAATTATGATCAAAGTGATGGGCAAGTGCATCAAGTGGACGTCGATCTCATTGACGTCTATTTTGCTGTTGTTGATAGCCTTGCTAGGTTTTGTTTTGTTCACCAATCCAGGGTTGAACACTGTGTTGTGGGGCGCTGAAAAAGCGTTGCCACAGCTTAAAGTGGAAAGCACTAAAGGGGCTCTGTTCCCGAGCTTTACGCTTAATAATGTTCAGTTTAAAGATGAGAGCCTGCATATAGACACCAAAGTTCAAAAGCTGAACTTGGCGATTAATCCTCGCTGTCTGCTCGACCCTAAGTTGTGTGTCGATCGTTTAGCGATTCAAGGATTGGACTTCGCATTTACTGAACTGCCTCCGGCCTCTACAGAAGAAACAGAACCTACTCCGCCCGTAACATCGGTAAAAACACCGTTGCCAATTGTGATCAACCGTATCGCTTTGTCTGATATCAAGTTAAATATCTTGGGACATGAAATTGAATGGAGCCTGTTCTCTACGGCTTTGAGTATGCAGGGAGAAACGCTGACGGTATCGCCAACCTTATTCAATGATCTGAAGGTTAAGCTTGCTGAGTCGACAGAAGAACCGCAAACAGAAACAGTAGAGCCAAAAGCTGCCGTTAAAACGGCTATCGAATTGCCGGAAGTCTGGATTCCTCTGCAGGTTGTGTTGGAGCGTTTTGACCTCAACCGTTTCACCTTAGAACAAGAAACCCCAATTGTGGTGAACCATCTTGGGCTAGAAGCTCGAGCAGGTAAACATACGGTAGATGTTTCTACTCTAGAGCTCGATATGCCACAAGCAAGCGCTAACCTTGCGGCTAAGGTTGAGCTTAAAGGTGGCTATCCGTTAGATCTTTCTTTAGATGCTTTGGTGAAAGAAACCGACCTCGCTGGTCAGAAGCTATCGCTGAAAGCACAAGGTAGCGTGGCCAAATTAAGCCTAGAGTCTCAGTTTTCTGAATTGATTGAGGCAAAACTGTCTGGGGATATTCAACCCTTAGAGCCAACTCTGCCATTTGACCTTCTTTTGGAGGGAGGTAAAGCGCAATGGCCTCTTACTGGTAAAAGTGACTACCAAGCTGCAATTGAGAAATTCAAAGCCGATGGCTCATTAGATGGTTTTAATGTGCAGCTCAAAGGCGAAGCGGATGGTAAGGAAATTCCGGCCTTAACAATAGACCTGCAAGGCAAAGGCACCACGGAACAAATTGAACTTGAACGTTTGAAACTGAATACCTTGGGTGGAGAACTAAATGGTGTGGTCAAAGCGAACTGGAAGAGTCTCGTTAACTGGCAAGCTGACGTGACACTTAAAGACATTCAGCCGGGCCTGCAATGGCCAGAAGCCGAGGGTAACATTAGCGGAAGCATCGTCACCTCGGGTGAGTTGACGGAAGCGGGCGGCTGGGCGATTGAATTGCCTAAACTGGATATTGAAGGGATCTTACGAGAATATCCTCTCGATATCGAAGGTCAGTTGTCAGCGTCGGATCGCAGCGCGAGCGGTGAACCAAAACTGAAAACCAGTGGTTTGAGCTTAGCTCACGGTGTTAACTCGATTAAGGCTCAGGGTGAGCTTGATAAGAAATGGGACATGGGTGTTGAGATTCACTTCCCTGAGCTTGTAAAAAGCGTCCCTGATTTGAAAGGTAAAGTGATTGGTAACATCCAGCTAAGCGGTCCAACGAAAGAGCCTGAAGTCGATCTCGCTCTAAATGTGGATAAGGTAGATTGGAATAGCGAAGCAACACTAGAATCCTTGTCGCTTAATGGCTCTGTGATTCCTCTGCCATTGCCTGAAGCTCAAGCTGATCTTGAATTAAAAGCTAACAACCTAACCTATCAAGATCAAAGCGTAGAAAGCATTGCTCTCACGGTGAGTGGTGGTGAGAAGAAACACACAATGACACTTGATGTGATATCCGACATCGTGTCTACAAGCTTAGCTATTTCCGGAGAGTTGATTCAAAAGCCTTCTCTTATTTGGGATGGATCGTTAGACAGAGTCAAAATCACTACTCAGCAAGGTCCTTGGGTATTAGACCAACCTGTCGCGATAAAGGCGGATGTCGATAAGCAGTTTGCTGATGTTCAAGCGCATTGTTGGAACCAATCGGGTTCGAGTGTGTGTTTGGATGAAGACGTTCGTGTCGGAAAATCGGGTGAGGCCAAGGTGGCCATCAATCAATTCGATTTCGAGCAGATTAAAGCCTTTGTGCCTAAAGAGACGCAATTACAGGGCTTAGTCAATGCGACTGCTCATGCTAAGTGGTCTGAACAAGGTGAGCCTGAGGTCACGGTAAGCGTTGATATGCCGAAAGGTCAGGTTGTTCAACAAGTGGGTGAGCCAATCACACTGGGTTGGGAAAGCGTTGCATTGAATGCCCAACTGAAAGACAACAAACTGGATGCCGACTTTAAGTTGGATGTTTCCGATAATGGTGACCTGTCTGGCACGGTGTCGTTACCGGATATTCTTGCCGAAGACAAAATGGTCGATGCGGCAATTAAGTTGACCACGTTCCATCTTGATTTCTTACAACCAATACTAGGTGAATACAGCCTATTGAAAGCCGACCTAGAGAGTGATCTTCAAGTTAAAGGCTCTCTGATGCACCCTCAAGTCTTTGGTCAATTCTCTGTTGATGGTATTCAAGTCAAAGGCGATGTTACGCCTGTTGATGTGAAAGATGGCCGCATCGACCTCGACTTTGATGGTTATAGTGCAAAACTGGATGCGAATGTCGAAACACCTGATGGTCACCTTGATATTGAGGGAACCGGAGATTGGCAAGATCTTAAAGCATGGCATTCGAACGTTAGAGTTTTCGCTGATGAGTTGATGGTTGATATCCCACCGATGGTTAAGGTGAAGGTCGTACCTGATATGACTATTGATGTCACACCAGATCTGGCGAAAATCACCGGTGATATTGCATTACCATGGGGACGAATTGTTGTTGAAGATTTACCACCGTCAGCGGTTGGCGTCTCTTCTGATCAGGTTATTTTGAATAAAGATCTAGAGCCAGAAAACGAAGATACGATTCCATTCAATGTGATGACGAATATTAATATCTTCATTGGTGATGACTTTAAACTGTCTGCCTTCGGTCTTGAAGGTGATTTGGTCGGTAAGCTCAACGTGGCTCAAAAAGACCAAGGTCCATTTATTACAGGTGAAGTGAACATCGTCGATGGTACTTATCAATCATTCGGGCAAGACCTCTTGATCGAAGAGGGTAAGATCCTAATGAATGGACCACCGGATCAGCCATACGTAGCCATCAACGCGATTCGTAATCCTGATAATACTCAGGATGACGTGACCGCTGGTATTCGAGTGACTGGCCCTGCGACAGAGCCTACCATCGAGATTTATTCTGACCCAGCGATGCCACAAGCGAACGCACTGTCTTATATTTTGCGTGGCCAAGATATCGACGGTGAGTCGAGCGGTTCGATGACAACGACTTTAATCGGTTTGAGTTTAGCGAAGAGTGGTAAGGTTGTTGGTGAAATCGGTGAAGCCTTTGGTGTAAAGGACTTGCAACTGGATACTGCAGGCTCTGGCGATGACTCTCAAGTGACGGTAAGTGGTTACATCCTGCCTGGCTTACAGGTGAAGTATGGTGTGGGTATCTTTAACTCGTTAGGTGAGTTTACCGTTCGTTATAGATTGATGCAGGATCTCTATGTTGAAGCTGTTTCTGGCCTAGACAGTGCTGTGGATCTTCTCTATCAATTTGAGTTCGAGTAGAGCCGTATGGGAGGGCATATGCAGCATCTTGTTTTTGTCTATGGAACCTTGAGGCAAGGTCAGTCCAATCACCATTATTTGCAGGGCTGCGATTTATTAGGGCAGTTTGATACACCTAAGGAATACGCACTTTTTGATTTAGGTGCCTATCCGGCGATGATTTTGGGAAAGAAAAGTGTCGCTGGTGAGGTCTATATCATTAACGACGAAATTTTAGAGTCGCTCGATCGGCTAGAAGATGTTCCTGTTGAGTATCGTCGTGAGCAAATAGAGACTATATTTGGATTAGCATGGGTATATTTGTATCAGCTTGATCTAACAGCTAATAAAGAAATACTTTCGGGTAACTGGTGTCAGCGGAACAATGATTCCTAACTAGTTAATCACCTTACGAGACAACAAAAAGCCAGCACTGAGGTGCTGGCTTTTTAATAGCGTTAGTTTGAGAATGAAATGAGAGGGTTACTCAGGGTTCAGCTCAAGAAACTCTTCTACTTTACGTACCATTTTTGTTGAACCAACAAAGAAAGGTACACGTTGGTGCAGCTCAGTTGGTTTGATATCCATGATACGTTGAGCACCGTCTGAAGCGATGCCGCCCGCTTGTTCCATAAGGAAAGCAATTGGGTTGCACTCGTAAAGCAGACGCAGTTTACCTTGAGGGTGACTTTGCGTGCTTGGGTACAAGTAGATGCCGCCTTTCAAAAGGTTACGGTGGAAATCTGATACTAGAGAACCGATGTAACGTGATGTGTAAGGGCGGTTGTCGCTTGGCTCATTTTCTTGGCAGTACTTGATGTACTTCTTAACACCGGTTGGGAAGCGGATGTAGTTACCTTCGTTGATCGAGTAGATCTTGCCTTCGTCTGGAATCATCATGTTTTCATGAGATAGACAGAAAGTACCCAGAGATGGATCGTAGGTGAAACCATTTACGCCAGCACCAGTTGTGTAAACCAGCATGGTTGAAGAACCGTAAATTACGTAGCCGGCAGCTACCTGTTTGTGACCTGGCTGTAGGAAATCTTCTTGTGTTGGTGGAGTACCGATCGGTGATACTCGACGGTAGATAGAGAAAATTGTACCAACCGATACATTCACATCGATGTTTGAAGAGCCATCAAGTGGATCCATCAGTACAACGTATTTTGCGTTTTTGTTGAGCTCTTTATTGAAGGCGACAGCTTCGTCTTCTTCTTCACTTGCAACACCACAAACTTGGTCACGGGCTTCTAGAGCCGCTTTAAATTTGTCGTTCGCGTAAAGGTCTAGCTTTTGCTGCTCTTCACCTTGCACGTTGTCTGTACCAACAGCGCCAGTGATGTCGACTAGGCCAGCCTTGTTGATCTCACGGTTAACAATTTTTGCAGCAAGTCGAATAGACGACAAAAGGGATGATAGATCACCGCTTGCATGGGGGAAGTCACTCTGTTTCTCAACAATGAACTCACCAAGGGTGCGCATCTCAGACATGTTATTTCCTTAAACTTCTCTCAATATTAGGGGGGATTTGAGCACTGTAGATTCGGCCTCTTGAGTGGGCTTTATTCATCTAGACGCTTACCTAAATTCTAAAGGTTAGATCTTTTTAATGGTAATGAACTAAGCGACACAGATCTCACTTACTATGTCGACTCAATTTGTTTTGCATTGCCGCTCGCTTTTAATCGCCATTTAATGATAATGAGTGCAAGCCGTTTTAATTAGGCACTGTTTATTTAGCCAAGCGTTTGGAAGCAATTTATGCATATTCATATCTTAGGAATTTGTGGCACCTTCATGGGTGGTGCTGCGGTATTGGCTCGTCAATTAGGTCACAAGGTTACGGGTAGTGACGCGAATGTTTACCCACCAATGAGCACCTTGTTGGAATCACAAGGGATTGAAATTATTGAAGGGTTCGACCCTAGCCAATTAGAACCAAGGCCAGATCTCGTGGTTATCGGTAACGCAATGAGCCGCGGTAATCCGTGTGTTGAGTATGTGTTGGATAACAACCTTAGATACACCTCTGGTCCTCAGTGGTTGCAAGAGTTCTTACTGCATGACCGTTGGGTGTTAGCGGTATCGGGAACGCACGGTAAGACCACGACATCAAGCATGTTGGCTTGGATCTTGGAAGACTGTGGCTATGCACCGGGCTTCTTAGTTGGCGGAGTGTTGGGTAACTTTGGTATCTCTGCTCGCCTTGGTGAAAGCATGTTCTTCGTGGTAGAAGCCGACGAATACGACAGTGCTTTTTTCGATAAACGATCTAAGTTCGTTCATTACCACCCAAGAACCTTAGTGATGAATAACCTAGAGTTTGATCATGCGGACATCTTTGACGATCTTGAAGCGATTAAGCGACAATTTCATCATTTGGTGCGTACTGTGCCAAGCAATGGTCGCATTTTCTCACCTAAGCAAGACAGCGCTATTGAAGATGTTCTAGCTCGCGGTTGCTGGAGTGAAACTGAATCGAGTGGCGAGCAAGGCGACTGGGATGCCAAGAAACTGGTCAAAGATGGCTCTCAATTTGAGGTTTACTTCCAAAATGAATGTGTTGGAACCGTAAATTGGGATTTAGTGGGCGACCACAACGTAAATAATGCTTTGATGGCGATTGCAGCTGCACGTCATGTGGGCGTGACACCTGACCTTGCTTGTGAATCACTAGCTACCTTTATTAATACTAAGCGCCGTTTGGAGTTTAAAGGCGAGGTGGCAGGTGTGTCTGTTTATGACGATTTTGCTCATCATCCAACGGCGATTGAACTTACGCTCGGGGGATTACGTAATAAGGTCGACACTAAGAAAATCATTGCCGTTTTAGAGCCTCGTTCTGCCACCATGAAACGTGGTGTGCACAAAGAAATACTGGCTGATTCGTTGAAGCAGGCGGATTCTACCTACTTATTCCAACCGGATAACATTGATTGGTCAGTTCAAGATGTTGCAGACGCTTGTCACCAACCGGCACACGTGAGTGATGACATGGATGCATTCGTTGCTAAAATTGTCTCAGAGGCACAAGCTGGCGACCAAATTTTGGTAATGAGTAATGGTGGCTTTGGTGGCATTCA
The DNA here is from genome assembly GCF_041467535.1 of Vibrio sp. 10N.247.311.47. Lineage (NCBI taxonomy): Bacteria > Pseudomonadati > Pseudomonadota > Gammaproteobacteria > Vibrionales > Vibrionaceae > Vibrio > Vibrio sp. 10N.247.311.47. Next base: position 40,378 of record NZ_JBFSUR010000025.1, on the reverse strand, counting down.
TCAAAAACTGTTGGATGGATTGGCACTCAAAGGCTAACGGCATCCACGACCTTATAATTTGAAGTAATTGAGAACATGACAAAACACGATAAAGCGATAACCCTTGCTTTCACTGGCGCATCTGGTGCGCCTTATGGCCTGCGTTTACTTGAATGCCTTTTGGCAGCCGACTATCAGGTCTACTTGCTGATTTCATCGGCAGCGCGAGTGGTATTGGCGACCGAGCATGAACTTAAGTTACCTGCTGGGCCAGATGCGGCGAAACAAGCTTTGGTTAAACATCTTGGCTGCGACCCTGAAAAGCTGGTGGTGTGTGGCAAAGATGATTGGTTCTCGCCGGTTGCCTCTGGTTCAGCTGCACCGAAGCAGATGGTCGTTTGTCCATGTTCAGCGGGAAGCTTGGCTTCGATTGCTCATGGTCTATCAGATAACCTGATTGAGCGAGCAGCAGACGTAGTCATGAAAGAGCGAGGCCAATTGTTGTTGGTGGTTCGCGAGACGCCATTTTCGACGCTTCATCTCGAGAACATGCACAAACTTTCGACGATGGGCGTAACGATCATGCCTGCAGCTCCGGGTTTTTATCATCAACCCAAGTCAATTGAAGATCTGGTCGACTTTATGGTGGCGCGTATTCTAGATCACCTTGGTATCGAACAAGGTTTAGTGCCACGTTGGGGTTACGATCAACGTAATTGATCCAAACTTGATAGCTTATTGTTAAAAATCAAATTACAATTCTGAACACTCATCGGGGAGCGAACCATTCAAATAATGAATGCGAGCTGAGATCAAGCAGGTGCTTGGGACCCGTAAACCTGAACCAGATAATGCTGGCGTAGGAATTGAGTTAGGAACAACCTCTACCGTTCTCCTCCCTCAAACCTGTGCCGCTCAGACCATGGAGAGCGTCCAGTGAAATTCACATTAACTACCCTTGCTGTTACTACAGCTATTTCTTTTTCTGCCTTTGCTGCAGACAACACTTTGACTGTATACACCTATGACTCTTTTGCTGCGGATTGGGGCCCTCGTCCTGCCGTTGAAAAAGCATTCGAAGAGAAGTGTGGTTGTGATGTGAATTTTGTCGCTCTAGAAGATGGTGTGTCTATTCTGAACCGTTTACGTCTTGAGGGCGGCAACAGCAAAGCCGATATCTTGCTAGGTCTCGACAACAACCTGATGGCTGAAGCGAAAGCGACGGGCTTATTGGCTGAGCATAATGTTGATACTTCATCAGTAACGCTTCCTAATGGTTGGAACGACAGCACTTTTGTACCCTATGACTTTGGCTACTTTGCTTTTGTTTACAATAAAGAGAAGCTGGTAAACCCACCAAAGAGTCTTAAAGAGTTGGTTGAGCAGCGTGATGATCTTAAGGTTATCTACCAAGATCCACGTACATCAACACCAGGCCAAGGCATGATGCTTTGGATGAAATCAGTATACGGTGATGAAGCGACAGCAGCATGGAAGAAGCTTGCTCAGAAAACAGTGACTGTAACCAAAGGTTGGTCTGAAGCTTACTCAATGTTCCTAGAAGGCGAGTCGGATTTAGTGTTGTCTTACACAACGTCTCCTGCTTACCACATTATTGCAGAGAGCGATTCTAAGTATGCAGCAGCAAGCTTCGAAGAAGGGCATTACACTCAAGTGGAAGTGGCCGCTAAAGTTAAAGGCAGTAAGAACGAGAAACTTGCTGATGAGTTTATGGTGTTTATCCTAAGTGATGAATTCCAATCGGCGATGCCAACAGGTAACTGGATGTACCCAGTGACCGATATTGAGCTTCCAAAAGGGTTCGAGCAACTTACGGTTCCTCAGAAAGCGCTAAGCTTTACACCCGAAGAAATTGCAGCTAAGCGTAAGCCATGGATTCGTGAATGGCAGAGTGCACTTACTTTTTAATTTTCTTTTAAAAAATTAGCTTTCTAACTTTCTGTATTTAAAGGTTTGTTCGATGTTAACTGAGCGAACCATTTACGGTAAAAAATCAATCTATGATAAAGAAAACACCTAAGGTAGGTATCTGGGTTGCGATACTCATTACCGCCTTCGTGGTTTCAGCAGTTGGGGCATTGCTTAGCAATGCCCCTTCTCTTGATATCAGCCAAGTATGGTCCGATCCCTACTATTGGCATGTAACGAAATTCAGTTTTTATCAGGCGACACTCTCAACGGCACTGAGTGTTGGCTTTGCTATACCTATTGCTCATGCGCTGTGTCGTAGACAATTTTTTGGACGCGCTTTGTTGTTAAGGCTGTTCGCGTCGACCTTAGTCCTGCCAGTGTTAGTGGGTGTATTTGGCTTACTTGCGATCTATGGCAATAGTGGTTGGTTAGCTAAGTTTTTGGCGAACTTCGATATTGAATTGCCATTTTCCATATACGGATTGAATGGTATTTTGCTGGCGCACGTTTTCTTCAACTTGCCTTATGCCAGTCGCTTACTTCTGCAAGCGTTAGATACCGTGCCTGCCGAGCAACACAAGCTTTGTGCTCACTTGGGTATGAGTCATTGGAACAAATTCAGATGGGTTGAATGGCCTCGCTTAAGACAGCAATTGCCACATGTGTGTGGCTTAGTCTTCATGTTGTGTTTTACCAGCTTTGCTACCGTGATGGCACTAGGCGGTGGACCCAAATCAACTACTATCGAGCTCGCTATTTATCAGGCGATTAAATTTGACTTTGACCTTCAAGCTGGTGCCTTGCTCGCGATTTGGCAAATGCTGCTGTGTGGTGTGCTAGCAGTGAGCATTCAACGGCTATCGAAACCTATTTCAGTGACGGCCAGTCAGTTGTCTGAAGAGAAATATTTGGTTAAGGACAGCTGGTGGTCAAAAGCTTGGGATAGCTTTTGGATCATCATAGTCTCAATGCTGGTATTGCCGCCATTAGCTATGGTTATCGTCAGTGGAATTAACTCACAGGCATTAACCGTACTCAGCAGCGAGCCGTTTTGGGCGGCGTTAATGACCTCGGTTAAAGTCGCGTCATTAGCAAGTGTTATCGCAGTTGGTATTGGTATCGCCATACTGCTGACTAGCCGAGCATGGCGTTTACAGAACAAGAATTTTCGAGCCGATAAAATCGAGCTGATTGGCACTATTATCTTAGTGACTCCGGGGCTGGTGATCAGTACGGGTATCTTCTTATTACTGCGTTCATTCACCGATGTATTCAGTTTAGCTTTCTTTGTCGTGATTGCCGTCAACAGTTTAATGGCGCTGCCTTACGTAATTAAAACCTTGGCTCAACCTATGCTGCACCTGTCTCAGCAGTATCAGTATGTGTGTGCGAGTTTAGGGATGACTGGCTTCACTCGATTCAGGCTCGTGGAATGGCGCGCATTGCGTAAGCCGATGGCGCAAGCCTTCTCGATCAGCTTTATGTTGGCGATGGGTGATTTAAGCGCGATTGCTTTGTTTGGTAGCCAAGATTTTAGAACTCTGCCTTTGTACCTATTCCAATTGTTAGGCAGCTATCAAATGGAAGCGGCGGCGGTAGTTTCTGTGAGCTTACTGTTATTGAGTGTCGGCAGCTTTAGCTTAATAGAATTCTTATTTACTCGAAGATCTAAGCTCGATGCTAAAGAATTAAGGAACCGATGATGTTAGTGATGAAAGATGTGGATTACCACTATCACAGAGAGTTGTTTAGCTTTGATTTTCAAGCTGAGCAGGGCGATATTGTTGCGCTTATGGGGCCGAGTGGTGCGGGTAAGTCTACCCTGTTGGCGCTAGTTGCTGGTTTCATCGAGCCTACATCGGGTGAGATATCAGTGGCTGGGCAGTCGCTTATTGGTAAAGAAGCACATCAGCGTCCGTTGGCGATGTTGTTTCAAGAGCACAACCTGTTTGCTCACCTTACGGTGCGAGAAAATATTGGTTTAGGTCTGCATCCAGGTTTAAAGCTTACTGCAACCCAAAAGCAAGCTGTGGAGCAAGCCGCAGCGCAAGTTGGCGTCGCTGAGTATTTGGATAGGTTGCCTGAGCACTTATCCGGCGGTCAACGCCAGCGTGTTGCGTTAGCGCGTTGTTTTGTCCAACCTCATGATATTTGGCTGCTTGATGAACCTTTCTCTGCGCTTGATCCTTTGCTGCGTGAAGAGATGCTTAGCTTAGTGAAGCGATTAGCGGCAGAGCGAAATATTACGGTCTTGATGGTGACTCACCATTTAGGTGACGCACGCAGTATCGCGAATAAGTTTGTGTTTGTGGCGCTAGGTAAGGTGTTGGTTGAAGACTCGATAGAGGCACTGACGGCGGATCATCCACAGACAGAATTAAGCTCATTTGTTAAAGCGGGTGAGTGACGACTCATCACTCCTGTGAGTATTTATTGATATTGAGTGCTTCTTGATATCGAGTACGTCAAAAACAAAAAGACCTAGCATGTGCTAGGTCTTTTATTCACTCTATGAGTAAAGCGAGATAACGATTAGTCTTCTAGCTTTAGCTCTTTTAAGATTTGGAAGATTTCACGAGAAGCCTTTGCTGGCTTGTTCGCTGATTTCTCTTTGTTAGCTTGGCGAGCTAGCTGACGAAGACGCTGACGGTCTGCTTCAGGGTACATGTCCATGACTTCTGAAATGGCAGCATCGCCTTCAGCAACAACGCGATCACGCAGTTGCTCAAGCTTGTGCAGTTCAGCGGTTGCTTGCGAGTGCTTGTTACGTACTTTATCCAAAGCCGCTTGAATTGGCTCAGGATCAACATTGCGCATTACTTTACCAATGTATTGAAGTTGACGGCGCTTCGCTTCATTTTTAAAGCGTTGTGCATCTTTAATCGCTTGTGCCAAATCTTCAGACAGAGGAAACTTGTCTAATACAGAAGGCTTCAGGGAAACAAGTTCTTCCCCCAGTTTTTGTAGCGCTTCCATGTCGGTTTTCATTTCTGTCTTACTTACCCAGATGATTTCTTCTTCTGGTTCCCATGGGGCTTTTTGGTTTTTGCGAGCCATCTTTTCTGCCTATGTCACTATCTCAAACGAATATATTGCCTATTTTAGCAAGAATCTTGGGGAGAAAGCGAAATTCTTGTTATCCTACGTAATATTGACCTAAAAAATTAGAATAGATATGGATGTAAAACAGCAAGTCGCCCAGCAAAGAGTTGAGCTAGAAGCCGCAGTAGCTAAAGCGTTGGATATGGCATCAGTGAGTGCAGACGCAGCTGAGGTCGCTATTACTAAGTCAACGGGTTTAAGTGTTTCAACACGTATGTGTGAAGTGGAAAACGTTGAATTTAATAGTGATGGTGCGCTAGGTATTACTGTTTATCGCGGCCAGAAAAAAGGCAGCGCATCTACATCTGATCTGAGTGAAAAGGCGATTGCTCAAACCGTCGCGGCCGCACTTGATATCGCTCAGTACACTTCTGAAGACCCATTTGCCGGTCCTGCGGCAAAAGAATACATGGTAAAAGAAATTCCAGATTTGGATCTTTTTCACCCTGATGAACCAAACCCTGACTATGCCGCTGAGATTGCGATTGCTGCTGAGAAGCAAGCGTTAGCTTATAGCGATAAGATCAAACAGAGTGATGGCGCAAGCTACGACAGCCACTATGGCGTTAAGGTTTATGGTAACAGCCATGGCTTACTAGCAAGCTATGCTTCTAGTCGTCATAGCACGAGCTGCTGTGTAATTGGACAAGGCGCTAACGGTGAGATGGAGCGTGACTACAGCTACACCGTTGCACGTCACCGTGACGAGCTGTGGACGCCTGAGCGTGTAGGTCAAGAAGCTGCAGAAAAGACCATTAGCCGTTTGGATGCGAAAAAGCTACCAACAGGCCAGTACCCAATTATGTTCGCTAATGATGTGGCAACTGGCTTGATTGGTCACCTTGTTATGGCGATCAGTGGCGGTAACCTTTACCGCAAGTCGTCATTCCTATTGGATCATCTCGGTCAGAAAATCCTACCTGACTGGTTTAACATTTCTGAGCGACCACATATCTTGCGTGGTTTGGCTTCAAGCCCATTCGATAGCGAAGGTGTGTTCACTCAAGATCGTGAAATCATCACTGACGGTGTGCTAGCAACTTACCTACTAACGAGCTATGCCGCACGTAAGATGGATATGACGCCAACCGGTCATGCTGGTGGTATTCATAACTGGTTCGTTAAATCGACCGGTCAAAACTTTGAGCAGATGCTAAAAGAGTTGGGTACTGGCTTCCTAGTCACTGAAGTGATGGGCCAAGGCGTAAACACCGTAACGGGTGATTATTCACGTGGCGCTGCAGGTTTCTGGGTTGAAAACGGAGAGATCCAATACCCAGTATCAGAAGTAACAATCGCAGGTAACCTAAAAGACATGTTTACTCAGATTGTTGCTGTGGGTAACGACGTAGAAACACGTTCGCAAATTCAAACGGGTTCTATCCTGCTTGAGTCGATGAAAGTCGCGGGTGAGTAATTCAATTAAAGCGAATCTGATGAATTAAAAAAGGGAGCCGTGGCTCCCTTTTTGTTTTCTGTATTTCGCCAAAAATTGGCTAACTGCTTATGCTAACTAGATCAGTATGGTCGCTAAGCCTAGGAACACCGATAGGCCAATAACATCGGTTACTGTGGTCAGTGCCATACCGCCAGCAAGGGCTGGATCGATATTCATCTTCTTCAACATCACTGGGATAGTTACACCAGCAATACCTGCGACAATCAAGTTGGTCATCATCGCCGCTGAGATGATGCCTCCCAGTATCCAGTTACCTTTCCAAGCCACCACGATACCACCAATGATAACGGCCCATAGAACGCCGTTTAGGAAGCCGATGGCTGCCTCTTTGAGTAGCAGTTCGCGTTTGTTACTGTCACCGATATGACCGAGTGCCAAACCACGAATCACCAGAGCAACGGTTTGGTTACCCGCAACACCCCCCATCGAAGGCACGATAGTCATCAGAACCGCAATCGCTGCCATTTGATCGAGCGTTGCTTCAAACATGTTTGATACAGATGCTGCCGCCAGTGCTGCGAGTACGTTAGCACCAAGCCACACACTACGACGACGAGCAGATTTTACGACCGGTGCGAAGGTATCTTCGTCATCGTCCATACCCGCCATACTCATCATTGAGTGTTCGGCATCTTCACGGATAACATCAACCACGTCATCGATGGTGATACGACCAACAAGGTGCTGGTTACTATCGATGACAGGCGCAGAAACCCAGTTACGACGTTCAAACAGGCTCGCGATATCTGACGCACTGGTTTCTACCGCGATCGCTTCGTCGGCATCATCCATCACTTCTGAAACAGGGACATCAGGTTGAGTCGTTACTAGCGTGGTAAGTGATAGGTTACCGATAAGACGTTCTTCTTCATCAATAACATACAGAGCATCAGTTGCATCCGGCAGTTCGCCACGCATACGCATGTAGCGCAATACAACGTCAACATCGACATCACCACGAATCGTGATTACGTCGGTGTTCATGATCGCACCCGCTGAATCTTCAGGGTACGACAGGGCAGTTTCAACTAATGCACGATCGACGGAGTCCATTTGAGAAAGGACTTCGCGAGAAACATCGTCGGGTAGGCTTCGAAGTACGTACGCGACGTCATCGGTTTCCATGCCTTCGGTTGCTTCTGCCAAGGTCTCAGGTGCCATTTTTGACACAAGAGCATCTTTGACGTCTTCGTTTAGTTCATCAAGAATTTCACCGTAGTCTTCAGGATCGGTGAGTTGCCAGAGTACGTCACGACTTTTGCGAGGGGAGGCTTCTAAAAGGTGTGCAATATCCTCAGGTTCCATGTCCTGAAGTTGTCGGCGTACGTGAACAAATCGGCCGTTTTCTAGGGCTTCGCTGACTTCTTGGAGGGTTTGGTGAGCTTGGTCGAATTCTAATTGCTCTGCCATATTTTCCTCCTATCTCATTATTCTTACAATGCTTGGAATAGTAACTTAATTCTAGGGCTTATTTAAATCATAAACTTAGGTAGAACTAAGATTTAATATAGGTTGGTTCGTTGTTTGAGTCTTAGGCGTTGTGAGTGAAGCGTTTTCGCTACTCACCCTCATCAAACTTGTCTTCAATGAGATGACAGACGGCATCCAGTGCTTGCTGTGAATCGGTACCTGCAGCTTGAATCGTAATATGTTGCCCTTGCGCTGATTCCAGCATAAGTAACCCCATTACGCTGTCTGCTGTTGCTGTTTTATCTTCTTCGCTATGGATAGTGATGGTTGCATCAAAGCTTTGTGCAAGCTCAACCAACTTTACGGCTGCTCTAGCGTGAAGACCCAAGCGATTTTGGATCAGTACAGTTCGAGTTAATTCCATGGTTAGCCCTGTTGGTGCTTCTCTAGGGAGGCGTGTCTGATTTGAACTTGATGGCCAAGTTGCTCAAAGTACTCACCAATTTTCTGGGTTAGATAAACCGAGCGGTGTTTGCCGCCAGTACAGCCAATCGCGACCGTTAGGTAACTGCGATTGTTCTTCTCTAACATTGGTAACCACTGTTCAACAAAGCCTTGGATCTGTTGCTTGAGTTCCAGAACTTCTGAGTGTTCTTCTAGAAAGGAGTGAATTGGTGCATCTAGCCCGGTTAGTGGTCGTAGTGCAGGTTCCCAGTGAGGGTTCGGCAAAAAGCGAACATCAAACACGTAGTCGGCATCACTTGGCAAGCCATACTTAAAACCGAAAGATTGAAAGACGATGATCAGCTCTTGCTTCTCTTTGCCTTCAACTTTAAATCGAACCTTTTCACTCAATTCGTAGAGGTTGCAGTCACTGCTGTCGATCACAATGCTGGCGTGCTCTGCGAGAGGTGTCAGAAGTGTCTTCTCTAAATCAATCGCTTGCTCAAGAGAGAGCTTTTCTTGGCCAATTGATAAAGGGTGGATTCTGCGGGTTTCGCTGTAGCGCTTAAGGAGTGTCTGCTTGCTGGCATCGAGGAACAATACATCAACATCGATGTTTGTAGCTGACTCGAGTTGCTCGAGCGTGTCGGTGACTAACTGAGGCTCTTTCGGTAGGTTACGTATATCAATACTTACCGCAACGTTTTGGTTGCTTTCGCGTACCGATTCGACAAAGTTGTTGAGCAGGTTTACTGGTAGATTATCGACACAGTAATACCCCAAGTCTTCTAGGACTCGTAACGCAACACTTTTACCGGCCCCTGATTGGCCACTAACCACGATTAATCGCATGTTATTGCTCGCAAGTTGGCACTTGAATCATGATGTCGTAAAGCTCTTGATCGCTCTGAGCATTACGCAGCTGTTTAAGAGTCTGCTTGTCGTTTAGTCGTTCTGCCATACAAGAAAGGGTTTTTAGATGCTCTTTGCATTGTTCGCTAGGAACAAGCAGGGCAAATAGTAGGTCGACAGGACGATTATCAATCGCATCAAATTCGATAGGATCTTGGCATTGCAGTAATACAGCTATCGCTTTATCACTGACATTCATACGAGCATGGGGAATCGCGATACCATTACCAATACCGGTACTGCCCATCTTCTCACGGCTCAACATACACTCAAATAGCTCTGTTGAATCTTGACCGCAGCTCTCAGCTGCTATCTGGCTGATGAGCTCAAGGGCTCTTTTTTTGCTTGTGCATTGGACTGCACTTTTGGTGCAGTCCAATGAAAGTACTTCGCTTAATTGCATGTTAGTGACTACTTAGCTTTTCTTTGTGCTTGTTGAGTTGGCGGACGAGTTTATCAACCAATGAATCAATCGCGGCATACATGCTTTCATCTGTTGCTGTCGCATGGATTTCCCCCTGATTTATATGCAGGGTAGCTTCTGCGATTTGATTGATTTTCTCAACTTTTAAAACAACCTGAACGCTATTGATATGATCAAAGAAGCGCTCAAGTTTGTCGAATTTGGTGTGAACATAGTCTTGCATTGAATCGGTAAGATCAACGTGATGGCCTTGAATATTGATTTGCATAGACTTTCCTTTTCAGTTGGTTGCCTGATCATAGTTGCTAAGTAACTAGCGACTAAATGAGCTTATAGCAGGCGTTTACGCTGACTCGATGGGGCAATGCCCAGAGACTCACGGTATTTCGCTATGGTACGTCTAGCTACCTGAATTCCTTGGTCAGCCAGTAAAGCAGCAATCTTACTATCACTTAGAGGCTTCGCGGTATTTTCCGCTGCGACAAGCTTCTTGATGAGTGCGCGAATTGCTGTAGATGAACATTCACCGCCATTGTCAGTGCTGACATGGCTTGAGAAAAAGTATTTGAGCTCGAAGATACCACGTGGCGTATGCATGAATTTTTGAGTCGTCACACGAGAGATCGTGGATTCGTGCATATCAACAGCTAACGCAACATCATTAAGAACCATTGGCTTCATCGCTTCTTCGCCATGTTCGAAGAAATCACGCTGATGTTCAACAATGCATCGCGCAACTTTGAGTAGCGTCTCATTTCGGCTCTCTAGGCTTTTAATTAACCACTTTGCTTCTTGCAAATTTGAGCGGATGTATTGATTGTCGGCGCTGTTGCCTTTACTGCCCAGATCAGCGTACTGCTGATTCACTTTCAACTTAGGCACGCTATCAGGGTTAATGGTCACTAACCATTTGCCAAGGTCTTTGAAGACAGATACATCTGGAACCACATACTCAGTTTCATCCGGAGTAATCTTACTGCCAGGACGAGGGTCCAGCTGTTGAATCAGTTGCAAAACTTCACGTAGTTCTGCTTCTTTCAACTTGGTCTCTTTGATAACCAGTTTGTAATCGCGATTGCCGAGTTGGTCGATATGGCTAGTAAGTACTAACTTAGCTTCGTTAAGCCAAGGCGTATCTTGGGGAAAGGTTGCCAGTTGCAGTAACAAGCAATCTTGCAGGTTGACTGAACCGACACCTAGCGGATCAAACTGCTGAATTCGTTTACGTACCGCTTCAATTTCATCAAGCTCGATCTCTTCATTGTCGAAGTTTTCAAGGATGTCTTCACAAGTTACAGTGAGGTAGCCGTAGTCGTCGATGGCATCGATTAATGCAAAAGCGATGCTTCGGTCGGTGTCAGTGAATGGCGTTAAGTCGAGTTGCCAAAGTAGGTAATCGTGCAGGCTTTGAGTGGTTTCGCCTTGATAAACCGGCATGTCGTCATCAATCGCAATACCCGTGTTACCGGTGTTCGCGCTGTAGACGTCTTCCCAAGTTGTGTCGATTTCTAGTTCGTTGCCAATCTCTGATTTTTCGATTAAGTCTGAGCTATCAGGTAAGTCTTGCTCTGTGGCTTCAACAGTTTCTTTTTCGTCACTGCTAGGTTTTTCTTCCGATGTTGGCGTATCTTCATTGCCTTCTTCGACATCGAGTAGTGGGTTAGATTCAAGTGCTTCTTGAATCTCTTGCTGCAAATCTAAAGTAGACAATTGCAACAAACGAATCGCTTGCTGCAATTGAGGAGTCATTGCTAACTGTTGGCCTAGCTTAAGTTGTAATGAGGGTTTCATTCAGTGTGACTTACCTAGTTATTATTATTAGAACTCTCGATACTCTCTATATAATCATAGACGGAATTGTTCGCCTAGATAAACTTGTTTAACTTGTTCGTTATTGAGAACATCTTCAGGAGTACCCTCAGCGATCAGGTGTCCTTGGCTTACGATGTAAGCTTTTTCACACACGTCTAATGTTTCACGAACGTTGTGGTCGGTAATCAAAACGCCCAAGCCGCGATCACGCAGGTGAACAATGATTTTTTTGATATCGATTACTGAGATCGGGTCAACACCGGCGAATGGTTCATCCAATAGAATGAACTGCGGGTTTGCTGCTAGTGCACGAGCAATCTCTACACGACGACGCTCACCACCCGACAGAGCCATACCATTGCTGGTGCGGATATGTTGGATGTGGAACTCTTCTAGCAGGTCTTCCAGCTTATCTTGGCGTTGTTCGTTGGTCATTTCATCACGGGTTTGTAAAACCGCCATGATGTTGTTCTCTACGGACAACTTACGGAAAATCGATGCTTCTTGAGGCAGGTAACCGATACCAAGACGAGAGCGGCTGTGCATTGGTAAGATACTGATGTCTCGGTCATCAATGCTGATGGTACCTTCATCACGCGCCACCAAACCAACAATCATATAGAAAGATGTGGTTTTACCTGCACCGTTAGGCCCAAGCAGACCGACGATCTGGCCTGACTCTACCTGTAAGCTTACATCGGTAACAACCTTACGTTTACTGTAGGTTTTCGCTAGGTTTTTTGCTTTAAGAACAGCCATCGTTACTTATTCACTTCCGTTGGTTGTAAAACCGTTGACACTCGTTTGTTTTCACCACTGTCAGCGACTAATTTCTGAGAACCGATCTGGTAAGTGATCTTAGAACCGCGAATGATGCTGCCATCTTGAGATAACATCGCATTCTTAGTCATGATCAGTCGGTCGGCAACAAGCTGGTAGTGCAGGTCGTCAGCTTCACCGTAGAGTGTCTTACCGTCGTCAGTAAGCTGAGAGAAGGTTGCTGGCTTACCGAAGCCTTGAATTTCTTCAATCTCACCGTTTACGGCGTTACGAGTAACAATAACCTTATCGGCATTGATATTGATGCTGCCTTGTTTAAGGTTCACATCACCAAGGAAAGTCACTTGGTTACTTTTCATATCCAATTGCTGGCTGTCTGAGTCAATGTAGACAGGTTGCTCACTATCCGAAGACAGAGCATAGACATTAGGTGCCGCAAGGGTCAAAGCGAATAAACTAAGGTGTAAGAGTTTCATATCTACCTTGAACAGAATTAAAGAGGGTTGCATTGTTGGTACCGAAGTTACCTTTCATTGCTTGTCCCTCAGTTTCAAAAAATGTACCGATCATATGGACCGGAGTCTCTGAATAAAAATCTCGGCTAGGCAGCTCAACAACCATTTTATCTGTGGTCATTGTATCGAAGCTGGCTTCTGGCAACAGGTTCTTTGCCACGACGTTGTCATAAAACGTGACAACTTGATTCTCATCCATAATCGCGCGATCAGCGGTGACTTGCCATTCAATCGTGTGCCCTTCACGGAATACCGAAAGAACTGGGTTTTGAAAGTGCGTATCGCCAACTACTGAGTAGTGTTCTAAATACGTCGATTCAACCTGATAGCTGCGAATACCGCTTTCGTCGTAGCTAATGTTGTTCAGGCTTTTGCCACTAAACGCGGGCAGCTCCAAATTTGGAGCCACTTGTATCGTTGATGTTTGCTCTTTGTCGTACAAGTAATAGGTCGACCAAGAGGCAATAAATATGAGTATTAAATAGATAATACGAGTAAAACTCATATGCTTAAACCTTTATGCACGTCGAGTTCATTTCTTGCTTGTAAAATAAGGTCACAGACTTCACGTACCGCGCCATGACCACCGTTAATGGTTGTCACGTAGTTTGCACGCTTTGCAAGTAGCGGGTGCCCATCTGCCACACAGACCTTCAAGCCAACTTTTTCCATTACAGGCCAGTCAATCAGATCGTCTCCGATGTAACCTGTATTTTCAGGGTTTACAGAAAGCTTATCGCAAATATCTTGGTATGCCTTAACTTTATCGTCTTGACCTTGATAAATCAGCTTAATGCCTAGAGCGGTCATACGATTCTCAACAATTTGAGATTTGCGACCCGTGATGATCGCGATTTCAATGCCTGCGTTCATCAGTGATTTGATACCGTAACCGTCACGAGTGTGGAAGGTTTTCAGCTCTTCACCGTTGTTGCCCATGTAGATGCGACCATCAGAGAAGACACCATCGACATCGCAAATCAGCAGTTTGATCTCTTTTGCAATTGCAAATACATCTGAATTAACAGTGCCGTATAGAGTTTCGACTGTCTGTGTCATTACATTACTCCTGCTTTCAGTAAGTCATGCATGTTTAACGCTCCGACTAATTTACCTTCTTGGCATAACATCAGGCCATTGATGCTCTTCGCTTGCATCAAGTTTAAGCCCTCAACCGCGAGCATGTTTGGCTCGGCTACCGTCGGGTTTAGCGTCATCACATCACCGATCTGCGTGTTATGGATATCAACGCGTTTGTCTAAGATACGGCGTAAATCACCATCGGTAAAAATACCGGCCATTTGGCCATCTTCACCAACGATTGCTGTCATGCCTAAGCCTTTCTGAGATATCTCTAGTAGAGCGTCTCTTACTAGTGCGTCGGGTGCTACAACAGGAAGTGAATCGCCTGTGTGCATGATGTCGTCGAGCTTCAACAGCAGCTGACGACCTAAAGCGCCACCAGGATGAGACAGGGCAAAGTCTTGAGCGGTGAAGCCTCGAGCCTGCAAAAGTGCAACGGCTAATGCATCACCCATGACCAAAGTCGCCGTGGTGCTTGTTGTTGGTGCTAAGCCCAGCGGACAAGCTTCTTCCGGTACTGAAATTTGTAAATGGATATCAGACAGGGTTGCCATGTTTGATGCTGGCTTGCCTGTCATGCTGATGATCTTGATGCTCAGACGCTTTAACACAGGAAATAGGCTGAGGATTTCTCCCGATTCGCCGGAGTTGGATATTGCAATCACAATATCACCAGGTTCGATCATGCCTAAGTCGCCATGCGCCGCTTCGCCTGGGTGAACAAAGAAAGCCGATGTCCCGGTACTTGCCAATGTTGCTGCGATTTTGTTGCCAATGTGGCCTGATTTACCCATGCCCATCACAACGACTTTGCCTTTGTTGTTCAGGATAAGGTCGCAAGCTTTACAAAAATCATCATTAAAATATTGGTCTAATTGAGTGAGACCTGCAACTTCGGTTTCCAAAACTTGTTTTGCAACGCTGCGGTAATCAAATGGCTGAGACATCAAATACTCCAAGTACGGGAAGTTAAATCAACAATTAAGCCGACATGTTCATTAATAGGTAACTTTGGTAGGCTACGAACGTCACAATTAACACGCCGCCTTCAATACGATTCACACTACGAGATTTTCCTAGTGCCATCACAACAAGTAGTAGCGATACGCCTAGCATTACCCAGAAGTCACGACCCATAGCGAACTCGCTCAAGATCGAAGGGTTTAGGATGCCCGGGATACCCATAACAGCAAGGATGTTGAATACGTTTGAACCAATGATATTACCTACAGCCATATCATCTTCACCCTTCATAACGCCGGCTAGTGATGCTGCAAGTTCAGGAAGGCTAGTACCAACAGCAATGATGGTTAAACCAATGACAAGGTCGCTCATGCCGAAGAACTTCGCGATGATCACAGCGTTATCTACCAGCATATCAGCAGCTAAAGGTAGGACGATTAGACCAATCACGACCCACATTGCAGCCTTAGGGTTACTTACGCCTTCAGGGATCTCTGATTCTTGCTCATCAAGGAAAGCATCGCCGTTCTTTTTCTCGCTGCGGCTGATTTGCAACATAGCAAACAAAAACGCGGCAAAAAGAACAAACAACAACACGCCTTCATAGAAGCCTAAATGGTTATCCCACAATAGGGCGCCCGCTAGCAGAGTGACACCGATCATTAATGGTAGTTCACGACGAATCACGCCTGAGCTAATCGATAACGGCTTGATAAGGGCTGTAATACCTAAAATCAGCGCGATGTTGGCGATGTTAGAGCCCAGTACGTTGCCTACAGCTGTATCTGTTTTGCCATCAAGGGCTGCTGTCGCAGAAACCATCATTTCAGGAGCCGAAGACCCCATTGCTAAGATCGTCATACCGATAACTAGTGGTGAAATACCGAAGTTGCGAGCAAGAGCAGCGGCACCGTAAACCAGCTTATCTGCACTCCACACCAAAAAACCTAGACCGATAATAAGAAACGCAATCGCTTCAAGCATGATGATTCCTAAAAAATTAATAAAAACGGAGAATTAACCGCTAATTTTGACCTGTTGCTAGATAAAAGGGAAGTCACTCGGCAAATTAATTACCAGTTAGCAGGCAAGAAAGAGAGATCAATAGATAATTTCCTAATGCTTTCAAATCCCTGCATAGATTCCTGTTTAATATGAATTAATTGAACAGTGCTTTTAATTCTAAAGTAGACTCATTATTATTGCAGCCATAATTGGCGTTTTTTAAAGCAAGGAAACAACAAAAATATGTTGAACACTGAGCTTGTGAAAGTTAAGAACCTCAGCTTCTCACGTGGTGAGCGCGTTATCTTTGATGACATCAGTTTAGAGGTGCCTCAAGGCAAGATAACCGCAATCATGGGGCCGTCTGGGATTGGCAAAACGACTTTACTGCGTTTGATTGGTGGGCAACTGCCGCCAGATGAAGGCGAAATTTGGTTTGATGGCGACAATGTCCCTGCATTATCACGTCGAAAGCTGTATCAAGCACGTAAGAAAATGAGCATGCTATTTCAATCGGGTGCGCTTTTTACGGATCTCAATGTCTTTGATAATGTGGCGTTTCCGCTGCGAGAGCACACTGAACTTAATGAAAAATTCATTCGTACCATCGTATTACTTAAGCTTGAAGCGGTAGGATTACGTGGTGCTGCGCAATTGATGCCGAGTGAGTTGTCTGGCGGAATGGCTAGGCGTGCCGCACTGGCGCGCGCAATCGCACTGGATCCAGAACTTATCATGTACGATGAGCCGTTTGTTGGCCAAGATCCCATCACCATGGGCGTATTGGTTGAATTGATCCGAAATCTCAATCAAGCCTTGGGCTTAACCTCGATTGTTGTTTCTCACGATGTGCCAGAGGTGATGAGTATTGCTGATTGGGTTTACCTCATGGCAGATAGCAAGATTATTGCCGCTGGAACACCTGATGAGTTGTACAACAATAGCGATCCGAGAGTGCAGCAATTTTTGCAAGGCGAAGCCGATGGTCCAGTACCATTTAGATTCCCTGCGAAGAGCTTAGAAAAGGATTTGTTTTAATATGATTGTTAAAACTATTGCGGGTGTCGGTAAGCGTACACTTGCGAGCTGTGAGTCATTTGGTCGAGCAAGCCTGATGTTATTTGGGGCTTTGTTTGGCATCCCGCGACTAAAAAACTTCCCCTTATTAGTAAAACAACTTTATAGCGTTGGCGTTCAGTCATTGGCTATTATTTTAGTTTCGGGTCTGTTTATCGGCATGGTGCTCAGCCTGCAGGGCTATGTCGTGTTAATTGACTACGGCGCTGAGGGAAACCTTGGTCAAATGGTCGCGCTTTCACTGTTGCGTGAGTTGGGGCCTGTGGTGACTGCGTTATTATTTGCAGGTCGAGCCGGTTCAGCACTCACGGCAGAGATTGGGTTAATGAAGGCAACAGAGCAGATCTCAAGCCTTGAGATGATGGCCGTTGACCCTCTTAAACGCATTATTGCACCACGTCTTTGGGCCGGGCTTATCTCAATGCCATTGCTTGCTATGATTTTTATGGCGGTAGGTATTTGGGGCGGTCAACTGGTTGGTGTTGATTGGAAAGGCATTGATCACGGCAGTTTCTGGTCTGCGATGCAGTCTTCAGTAGAACTTGGCCGAGATATTGGTAACAGCATGATCAAATGTATGGTCTTCGCTATCACCGTAACTTGGATCGCACTTTTCAATGGTTATGACGCAGTACCGACTTCAGAAGGTATCAGTCAGGCAACCACACGCACTGTAGTGCACTCTTCTCTAGCGGTACTAGGGCTAGATTTTGTTCTTACCGCATTGATGTTTGGGAATTAATCATGCAACAAACTCGAAAATTAGAATTATGGGTCGGCACCTTTGTTATTGCCGGAATTTGCGCAATCTTAATCATGATCTTTCAAGTCGCTGACGTAAAAGGCATAGGTTCGAACCATACTTACAATCTAAAAGCGACCTTTGACAACATTGGCAGCCTAAAAGTTCGTTCTCCAGTGAAAGTGGGTGGCGTCGTTGTTGGACGAGTTAAAAGCATTGAGCTTGATACCGAGAGCTACCTTCCTGTCGTTGAACTGTCTATTGACGGGAAGTACTCACAATTTCCAGATACCTCTAGTGCTCAAATTTTAACATCTGGCTTAATTGGTGAGCAGTACATTAGTCTGGTTCCAGGCTTCATTTTTGATGATGAAGAGATGTTGGTCGATGGTGATTCAATTGAAGACACTAAGTCAGCATTGGTACTAGAAGATTTGATTGGCCAAGTGCTGTATAGCGTTGGTGGTTCTAATGACAGCGAAGCTAAGGAATAAGATAATGTTGAAAACTATTAGTTATTTAAAAGCTATTGGTTACTTGAAATCAATGTTTATGGCGGCAATGGCGTTGCTTATTTCTACCCAAGCCTTTGCTGCAGAATCGATTGACCGTACTCAGCCTTACCAGATGATGACTCAAGTTGCCGAAGTGGCATTTGAGCGTTTGAAGAGTGAACAAGACAACATCCACCAAGATCCAGAGTTATTGAAGGTCATCGTGGAAGAAGAGTTGATGCCTTATGTGAATGCACAATATGCAGCTCTTAAGTTACTTGGACCAAACTTGAAAGGCGCGGATAGAAAAGACGTGGGCGTGTTTATCGATTCATTCCGTAAATACCTTGTTTCTTCTTATGCCCAAGTGCTGACTCAATACACAGATCAGACGATTGAATTTGGTCCAGAACCAAAAATCAAAGCGGATAGCCGCATTACCAGTATCAAGGTCGACATCATCGATACGCCGCGACCAAACATTAAGCTTGAATTTAAGCTTCGCAAAGACAAGAAATCTGGCGAGTGGAAAGCATTTGATATGGTTGCCGAAGGTATTAGCTTGTTGTCGAGCAAGCAATCGGAGTGGAATACTAAGATTCGTCAAGAAGGCATCTTACAAGTTGCAGACGAACTAGAGAAATTAGCCGCACAACCGATTCGTTTTGAGAGTAACAAATAATGAGCCATTCTCAATGGCAAGCACTAAGCTCTAAAGAGTATCAACTGTTCGGTGATTTAGACCGAGACAGTGTCCCTGCAATCTGGCGTATATTGGAAAAGTGGCAAACGACGGAATCGAGCGTTGAAATTGACCTTAGCCATATAAATCGAGTCGATTCAGCAGGAATGGTGATGCTAATTCACTTATTAGAGCATGCAAAAAATCAAAACTGTCATATAATGCTCAGTTTCGTGCCAGAACAATTACGAACGTTGTTCCAATTGAGCAATATCCAGCCAATGATGGCAGAACACATAAAAAATTAGGCAGGAGCTATTTGTGGACAGCACAAAAGTACAAGAATTATTAGCAGAAGCACTGAACCTTCAGGAAATTTTCGTGAAAGGGGAAGGCAGTCATTACGAAGTTGTTGCGGTTGATCCATGTTTTGACGGCATGAATCGAGTTAAGAAGCAGCAACTAATCTACGGCCCACTAATGGAATACATTCAACGCAATGACATCCATGCTCTTTCTATTAAGGCTTTCACGCCGGAAGAGTGGGAACGTGATAAGAAACTGATGTCACTTTAAGGTTTATGATGGAAAAGTTTCGAGTTATTGGATCGGATAAGCCGCTAAGCGGTGAAGTGACGATCTCAGGCGCAAAAAATGCAGCGCTACCTATCTTATTTGCTTCAATTCTTGCTGAAGAGCCAGTGGAAGTAAGTAACGTTCCTCACCTACGTGACATCGATACTACGATGGAACTGCTTAAGCGTTTAGGCGCAAAAGTATCGCGTAATGGTAGTGTTCATGTTGATGGCAGCGAAATTAATGAATTTTGTGCGCCTTACGATTTAGTGAAAACAATGCGTGCTTCTATCTGGGCTTTAGGTCCTCTAGTCGCTCGTTTTGGTGAAGGCCAAGTGTCACTTCCAGGCGGTTGTGCAATTGGTGCTCGACCTGTTGATCTGCATATCCACGGCCTAGAGCAACTAGGTGCGACCATTAAGTTGGAAGATGGCTATGTGAAAGCAAGTGTTGATGGCCGTCTGAAAGGCGCGCACATCGTGATGGATAAAGTAAGTGTGGGTGCCACCATTACTATCATGTGTGCAGCAACGCTAGCGGAAGGAACAACAGTACTCGATAACTCAGCGCGTGAGCCTGAGATTGTTGATACGGCTGACTTCCTAAACAAACTGGGTGCTAAAATTTCTGGCGCAGGTACAGATACGATTACTATCGAAGGCGTTGAACGTCTTGGTGGTGGCCAACACTCTGTGGTTGCTGACCGTATTGAAACAGGTACTTTCCTGGTTGCTGCTGCTGTTTCTGGCGGTAAAGTGGTTTGTCGCAACACCAACGCTCATCTTCTTGAAGCTGCCTTAGCGAAGCTTGAAGAAGCGGGTGCGAAGGTTGAAACGGGCGAAGACTGGATCAGTCTTGATATGACGGGTCGTGAACTGAAAGCGGTGAAAATCGTAACGGCACCTCACCCTGGTTTCCCAACCGACATGCAAGCACAGTTTACTCTGCTTAACATGATGGCGAAGGGCAGTGGTGTTATCACTGAGACTATCTTTGAAAACCGTTTTATGCACATTCCTGAGTTACAGCGAATGGGTGCAAAAGCGGAAATCGAAGGTAACACGGCTATCTGTGGTGAAACGGAAAAACTGAGCGGCGCTCAAGTAATGGCAACGGACCTTCGCGCATCTGCGAGCCTTGTTATTGCTGGCTGTATTGCTCAAGGTGAAACCATCGTTGACCGTATTTATCACATCGATCGTGGCTACGATAAGATTGAAGATAAATTGTCAGCCTTAGGCGCAAACATTACACGATTTAGTGAGTCGAACTAACCTAGGTTAGTGGATTCATGAATCAGTAAGATGAAAACATAAAAGTCGGAACCTTGGTTTCGGCTTTTTTATAGTTGTATTTACCGCGAGTAAATCTATTGCTCATTTTTGCGCGAATAGATGAATCAACTTGGCGGTCGGTGAGGAACAAAATGATAGCAATATTACGTATTTTCGCAGTGGCGATATTTGCGATTCTTATGTTTGTATTTGGTTGTGGTTACTGCCTATTAAGTCCACGCAACCCGAAACACGTATTTACCTTTGGCCGTTATTTCGGTCGCATGTCGAAGATCTTCGGCATGAAGTTAGAGCTTCGCATCCCAGAAGATGCCTACTCTCGCGGCCAACATGTTTATGTGGCGAACCACCAAAACAGCTGGGATCTATTCACGATTTCATCAGCGGTAACGCCAAAAGTGGTAACTGTTGGTAAGAAAAGCCTAGTGTGGATGCCTCTATTTGGTCAGCTTTACTGGTTGACGGGTAACATCCTAATTGACCGTGCTAACCGTAGCAAAGCGGTAGGTACGATTGATCAGGTCGTGACGAGTCTAAAAGAGAGCGATGTTTCAGTTTGGATGTTCCCTGAAGGCACTCGTTCTCGTGGCCGTGGTCTGCTGCCATTCAAAACAGGTGCATTCCATGCTGCGATTGGTGCTGGCTTGCCTATCATCCCTATCGTGTGTAGCTCAACCGGTGGCGTGAAGCTAAACCGTTGGAACAATGGTCACGTGATTGTTGAAATGCTGCCACCAATCAGCACTGAAGGCTACGACAAGTCTAATGTTCGTGAACTGGCTAACCTAGCTCGTGAGCAGATGGCTGCGAAACTTGAAGAGTTAGACAAAGAAGTGGTTGAGCTTAATAAAAAGTAATTATCTAAGCGAAACGATGAACAATAAAAAAGGTTGCCAACGGGGCAACCTTTTTTGTATCTAATAAACACTCAGCATTACGCTAAGTCGTTTATCCGAAGGTGTTTAATCTAGAGATTAAAAGCTATTTGCGAACCGCAATAGCTTCGATCTCGATACCTACATCTTTTGGTAGACGAGCTACTTCAACACATGAACGTGCAGGGTAGTTTGCAACGCCGTGCTCATCGAAGAATTTGCCGTAAACCTCGTTTACTGTGCCGAAGTCGTTTAGGTCTTTAACGAATACCGTTAGTTTTACGATGTCTTTTACAGTCAGGCCTGAAGCTTCAACAACCGCTTGAACGTTGTCTAGAGATTGGCGAGCTTGCTCTGCGATATCAGCAGATACTTCACCAGTTGCTGGATTTACTGGGATTTGACCAGAAGTCAGTACCATGTTGCCAAGGTCAACGCCTTGTACGTATGGGCCGATTGCAGCTGGAGCAGATTCTGTGTGAAGTACTTTAGTCATTGGTTTATTCCATCAGTTATTAGATAAAAATCAATTTTCAGTGTGCCTTCAAACTTTGGATAGGTAAAGCGCAAAATACCCCGCACAGGCGAGGTATTTGATAGTTTTTACATTCGGTCTGCTTTGCCGTATGACGTTATCTTTCTGTTACGATCTCGCGAGAGAAGACTTTTTCGCAATACTTACACTTCAATCGAATATCTTCTTTCTTTTCAAAGATCTTAAAGCTACTTTCAACCGGTTCATTGTGAGTAATACAGTTGGTGTTTGGACACTCGAACACATCGTTGATTTGCTCAGGAAGTTCTAGTGGTAGTTTCTTAACCACTTCGTAATCTTCGATTTGATTCACTGTTGCGTGAGGCGCATAAAGTGCCAGCTTGCTCGCCTGTTCTTCTGTGATAAACACATTCTCAATCTTGAGCAGGTCTTTTCCGCCTAGTGCAGAAGACGGTAGATTCAGGCCAATCGTCACGCGCTGATGAGAATTGTGCATGTCGAACAGTTTTAGAACCTTGATCCCGATATTGGCTGGGATATGGTCGATAACAGTACCGTTTCTGATTGCTTCAACTTTTAATTGAGTCTCTTTAGACATTATATCTCTCCTCTACAGCGTTTCGTTAAGAACAAGGGCTAGCAATGCTTCACGGGCGTAAACACCATTCTCTGCTTGCTGGAAGTAGTAAGCGTAAGGTGTTTTATCGACATCGACAGTAATTTCATCAACGCGAGGAAGAGGGTGCAGAACCTTCAGGTTATCGCGTGCATTTTCCAGCATCGAAGCGGTCAGGATGTATGCGGATTTTATGTGCGCGTATTCTGACTCATCGAAGCGCTCTTTTTGAACTCGAGTCATGTACAAGACATCTAGTTCAGGAATCACATCTTCCATGTCCGTCAATAGTTGGTACTTGATGCCCGCTTCATCAAGCTCTTCGCAAATGTAGTCTGGCATCGCTAGAGCTTCTGGAGCCACGAAGTAGAAACAGATGTTGTCGAACTTCGCTAGTGCTTGAGTCAATGAGTGAACCGTACGGCCGTACTTAAGGTCACCAACGAATGCAACGTTTAGGTTGTCGAGGCGGCCTTGTGTCTCAGCGATAGAGAATAGGTCTAGTAACGTTTGTGTTGGGTGTTGGTTTGCGCCGTCACCTGCGTTAATAACAGGTACACCGTTTGAGAACTCAGAAGCCAGACGCGCTGCGCCTTCTTGAGGGTGACGCATCACGTAAGCGTCAACGTATGAAGAGATAACCTGTACCGAGTCCGCTAGCGTTTCGCCTTTCTTTGCCAAAGAAGTGTTACCACCACTGTCGAAACCAATCACATCACCACCGATGCGTTGAATCGCAGTTTCAAAAGAGAGACGAGTTCGCGTAGAAGGTTCGAAGAAGCAGCTGGCAACAACTTTGTTCTTGATGAGTTCTGGGTTTGGCTCAGCCTTTAGCTGACCTGCCGTTTGAACAATTAATTCTAGCTCTTCACGAGAAAGCTCTGGAATTGAGATGATGTGCTTTTGATAGAGCGAATTCGCCATGATCTTCTTCCCCACAATAATGTATTGGCCATAAAAAAGCCCCCCATAATGGGAGGCTTTAAAAAAGTGCTGAAAAGCAGAATAGACGGCCTGGTAAGCATCTTAGCTTACGAGCAATATTTGGTGTTTTCACAATATTACTATGTGTTTTCACAATATCATTATGTTTTATCACAACATTGCTTGGCGTCATTTTCACTACTCTCAGACAAATTGCCGAGAATTATACGCTTTCAATTTGTGAGCGCAAGCGATTACATCAAGCTTTTGTTTACTTTCATTATTGTCTATTGACCAAGCGTCGCGACCATCACCGCCTTGATGGTATGCATGCGATTCTCAGCTTCATCAAACACAATTGAGTAATCCGATTCAAAGACTTCATCAGTAACTTCTAAACCGTTCATTCCATACTTATCTGCGACTTGCTGGCCGATCACGGTTTCATTGTTATGGAAAGCGGGTAGGCAGTGCATGAATTTCACTTGAGGATTGCCAGTGAGCTTAATGACATCCATATTCACTTGGTATGGTTTCATTACCGCTACACGTTCGTCCCAAGCTTCAGGGGCCTCGCCCATTGAAACCCAAACATCGGTATAAAGGAAATCACAGCCTTGAACACCTTCAGCAACGTCTTCTGTCAGCGTGATGTTGGCACCTGTGCTTTGCGCGATAGCTTGGCACTCTTCAACAAGCTGCTCTTCTGGCCAAAAGGCTTTTGGCGCGACAAGGCGAATATCCATGCCCATCTTCGCGGCTCCGACTAACAGAGAGTTACCCATGTTATTGCGTGCATCGCCTAGATAAGCAAAGCTGATTTGGTGTAGATGCTTCCCGCGGCCATGCTCAAGCATAGTGAGGAAATCAGCCAAGATCTGAGTAGGGTGGAACTCATCGGTTAAGCCATTCCAAACCGGCACGCCCGCATAAGCGCCTAAGTCTTCAACGATACTTTGGCCAAAGCCACGATATTCAATGCCATCGTACATGCGTCCCAATACACGCGCCGTATCTTTCATTGATTCTTTTTGACCAATCTGAGAACCAGAAGGGCCAAGGTAAGAGACTTGAGCACCTTGATCAAAGGCGGCCACTTCAAACGCACATCGTGTTCGAGTTGATGCTTTCTCGAAGATCAAAGCAATGTTTTTGCCGTTGAGTTTCTTCTGCTCAGTGCCTGCATACTTAGCTTTTTTTAGGTCAGCAGACAGGTCGAGTAAAAACTGAATCTCTTTAGGAGTAAAGTCGAGAAGTTTTAGAAAGTTACGATTGCGAAGATTAAAGGCCATCTCTCGCTCCTTGCGTATATAGAATCAATGAAGAACTTAGTTAAACATAAAAATGCTATATTTGTGAATATTTATTTTATTAATTTTATTAATTTGATAAAAAAGGCCAGTAAATGAATACTGGCCTAGATAAGATTATTGAGTCTGTTTAACTGAGCTCTTTGACTTAGATACCATCTCTTTCGATAGGGCAACTCATACAGCGCGCGCCGCCACGACCACGGCCTAGCTCGTTGCCAGGAATCGTTAGAACTTCGATACCCGCTTTGTCGTATTTCTCATTGGTGTAAACATTACGCTCATAACCAATCACTGTACCAGGTTTCACTGTCAGTACGTTGTTAGCGTCATTCCACTGTTCACGCTCAGCTTCGTAGTTATCACCGCCGGTAGTGATGATCTTCAGTTGATCAAGGCCTAGTGCGCCTTCAATCGCTGACAGGTAGTTTTCAGCTTTCTCGACACGCATTTCGCCGTTTTCTTTTGGCGTTAAGCGCCAAGTGTCGAGGTCTTTACGAACGATCTCTGGATAGACAGAGAACGTGTCGATATCCATGTGTGTCATCACCGTATCAAGGTGCATACAAGAGCGGTGTTTTGGTAGATCGATCGCAATCACTTCGCTCGCTTGGCCTGATCTAAATAGGCTAGCCGCTAGGTTTTCGACACCTTGTGGTTTCGTACGCTCTGAAATACCAACCAGTACCGCACCTTTACCGATAACCAGTACGTCACCGCCTTCAATGTTAGCGTTGTCGTAGTGAAGGTCTTCGTCACCAAAGTACTTAATGAAATCTTGGCCTGCGAACACTGGGTGCCAGCGGTAGATAGCACGCAGGTGGTTCGTTTCACGTTGACGTGCAGGCTTCATCATTGGGTTAAGCGATACACCACCGTAAACCCAGCAAGAAGTATCTCGCGTAAATAGGTGGTTAGGCAGTGGCTCGATAACGAAATCGAGTGGTCGATGCATTTTAGGCAGCATCGATGATGATTTGATAGGAAGCTCAGAGTAGGCCAAGCCACCGAGTAAGATCGTTGCTAGATGCTCATTATCCATTTGAGCAAGGTAGTTTCTTAAGTCACGGGCGAAAGTCGGCCCATAACGGAAATCTGAGATTTGAGTATTCAGCAACCACTCACGAGCCTGAGATACGGCAAGCGTTTCTACTAGCAGGTCATGCAGCAGTAGTACTTCTACGTCTTGGCTGCGCAGCGTTTCTGCAAAGGCATCATGTTCTTCACCAGCGGCTTCAACGGCAAGTACATCATCAAATAGAAGCTCATGACAGTTTGAAGGGGTGAGGTGGGTGAGTGCTCTTTCAGGTCTATTTAGGAGAACTCGTCTCAATTGACCGACTTCGGAGCCAACGTACAGCTTACTCATTTTGCATCCTTACTATTAATCCAGCGTCTATTTATGACAAGCTTGTCCGTAATATGCAAGTTTTGTAGATTGAGTTAATACAAGGTATTTGGGTAATAATTGGTCATAAAACCTGTGATTTTTAAGTTTATACAGATTAAATTCCAACTAACTGGCTATCGAACGGAACAACGTTTTTGAGGATCTATGCTCAATTCGTGGCTTGTTAAAATTGAATTTTGCTTATTAATCGTGACTTTTTATTCACTATTATGCACTTTTTGATAACAAGCTGAGGATTTATGCACCCCAAAAGCGGTTTAGCGTATGCACCTAACGTGACTAATCACGCAAGTTTTATTCAATAAGCCCTAAAGTGGCCACAAAAACGAAATGCTAAAATACGGCGTAGTTAATAAAATGTTGAAAATTTGTTTCTGTGATTTTGATTTCACTTTTGAATTGATATTGGCGCTGCGATCTCGCGATAAACTTACCTTTCTAGGCCTGATCTGGGTGGCTTTTCTGGACGATCCGTGCCATATTTCGTGGCAATCAAATTTGATCTTTTCATAGTCAACACTCTGGAGCAGACACATGTCTCACGAAGATGAATATCTATCAGTAGCGGAATTAATTGAATTTCAAAAGGAAGAGACTCGCGACATCATTACAGCATTAATTGAAGATGGTAGCGATCCTGAAGCTCTATACGATATCGAGCATCACCTATTTGCTGAAGATTTCGATGTGCTTGAGAAAGCGGTTGTTGAAGCATTCAAAATGGGCTTTGAAGTGCTTGAAGCTGAAGAGACAGAAGACGAAGATGGCAATAAGCTACTTTGTTGTGATGCAACGATGCAATGCACTCTGAATGCAGAAGCGATTGATGAGCAAGTTGAGAAGCTTGTAAACCTTGCAGAGAAGTTTGACATTATCTACGACGGCTGGGGCACTTACTACGAAGGTGAAGATGCTATCTACCCAGACGAAGATGATGAAGGCGAAGAGTAATTCTTTCCCAATTTTAAAAAATGCCAGCCTCGAGCTGGCATTTTTTTACCCTCAGAAAAATAAATGTCTTTATATGCATTCATTCATTATAATGCGGTCAAAATTGATCTAGCTCAAGGAATGATATGCGGTTGCTTCTCGATGGTCTTTGGCAAATTTCGCCACTGACGGATCTCTCTATCCCACAAGATGACATCACCTTTCCGGCTCCGTTAAGCTCAAAGCTCCCTGATAGCTTGAGTGAAAGTCAAATTGCAGAGCAAGAGTGGCACCTGATGCACGACATCGAAGTGGATGACGCTATGTTAGCGTGTCCATTTGTTGAGTTAGTGATGGCTGGAGTCGATTATTTTGCTGAAGTTCGACTTAATGGTGTGGCTGTTTTTGATTGTGATGGTAGCCAAGCTGAATACCGTAAAGATATCCGTCCTTATATGCAGTCCGGCCGAAACCGTTTCGAGATCCTTTTCCTTGAAGAAGAGGAGAGCCTATTGCTTGAAGAAGACATGGATGACTCTGTATCTTCACAGGCTATCGCTAAATCTGATTCACGCATCGGGATTTGGCAAGCGCCATACCTGCAGTTCGTTCGAAACGTCAAGCTAGAGCAAGTTGTCACAGAGCAGATCTGGCACCACGGTGGTGGCTGTGAGTTTAAAGTGGATGTTATCTATCAAACGCTAAAGGCGGGGTTAGTATCGGCATCCATCAAGTTTAATGGTATGACTCTCGTGATGCCGATTGATGTACGCGCTGAACATACTGGCGTCGTGTTCCAGGTCGAAGCTCCTATCATTTTTGATATTGAGAATCCTAACCCCAAGTATCTATACCCATTAGAAGTGGTACTTGATGGGCAAGAAGAGAGTTCTTTTGTTGCCTTGAACCCAACTTCTTGCGTCAGTAACTTTCTACGTTAACTCCGTATATTTTAGCGTTATCTTCTTTCGCTATAGCGGCGCATTCTGCTTATAACGACTTGGCCATGACAACCTCACAAGCGTCGTGGCCTGTTTCTCCCCAAGCTGACTCAAGATGCTCAAACCCAAGCTTCTCATAGAGTTTGACCGCAGCACCCAAGCACTTCGTCGTTTCTAAATACATGTGTTGATACCCAAGTTGCTTGGCTTGCTTTAAGCTCAAAGCGACAATTCGCTTGGCTAGGCCATGCCCTCGAGTTTGCGGTAAGAAGTACATCTTTTGTAGCTCACACACATTGGGTTTACCTGCTAGAGGGGCAAAGCCACCGCCTCCGACGATCTTTCCGTTGTGTTCGATAACCCAGTACATTGCATTCGCTTGGCTATAGACAGAGTACATATCATCGAGTGTTGGGTCGGCTACGCCATAACCTTTATCTTCTGTGAGTCCATGCTCAGCCGAAACTTGGCGAATGATTTGTGCGATGCTTGGGTTGTCTTGCGGTGTAATGGGTCTAAGGGTGAACTCAGCAATTTGTTCCATGATCTGCCTATGAAAGGGTCACTAATATGTGACCCAATATATGGTGACTAAGCATGTTGGTGCAAACAGAATTGTTGTTGTGCCATTTGGTCGCCTGATTTACGTAACCAGACTTTCTCGTGGAAGTAGTAAGCAACGGTATTTAAAGTTGGCTCTAGCAAAGCCATCACGCCGCCTATGAAAGCATCTCCAGTCAACAAGTAGACAACGGTAAAGGCAACACTAAAGTGGATGGTAGCAAAGCTTGCTGTTTTTAATTTGGTCATCCACTGGCGAGCTTTAAGAGCTGGAACTTGAGCCCACGCCTTTTCATGAAAATAGAAGGCAACAGTATTCACAGAGGGCTCAATCATAGCGATTAAGCTACCAATTAAGATGTCGCCTGTTAGTACATAAGCGACACTAAATGCGATAGTAAAATGTAATGCAGCAAAGGTTAGTGTCTTTTTCATGATAATTACTCAGTCGTTGTGTTGTTTTGATAGGTCTATTATTGAGAATTATTATCATTAAGTATAATGGGAAGTAGAGATTAATTTGATAGATGAAACCTATCAATCAGTGCGGCTAGAGTGAGAAGCATTGGAATATTGGAATCAGGGACATAAAAAAAGGCTGGTCACCAAGACCAACCTTTCTATTTAGACCGAGAAGTTTGAAGCCTTCTCGTTCACTCGGTTTTAAAGCGCAGCGATTGTCGCTTTTTGCTCTTCAAGCTTAACAAGAGTTTCCTTGTAGCCTTCAAGCTTTTCACGCTCTTTCGCGATAACTGCTTCTGGTGCTTTAGCAACGAAACCTTCGTTACCTAGCTTACCTTCGATACGTTTAATCTCGCCGTGAGTCTTAGCGACTTCTTTATCTAGACGAGCAAGCTCTGCATCTTTGTCGATAAGACCCGCCATTGGGATCATCAACTCAGATTTGCCAACCAGTTTAGTTGCACAAGCAGGAGTCTCTTCACCATCAGCTAGAACTTTAATATCGTCTAGCTTAGCTAGAGAAGTAAGAACGATCTTGTTCGCTTCGATACGAGCGGCATCTTTCTCATCAGCAACCTTGATCATTACTTCTAAGCCTTGGCTTGGTGCAATGTCGTATTCCGCACGTAGGTTACGGATAGCAGTGATGAAAGTCTTAACCCATTCGATGTCGTCAACGATCTCAGCATTGAAGTTAGCTTCATTAAACTGAGGAAGCGCTTGAGTCATGATTGTCTCGCCTTCAACGCCGTCTACTAGCGGCTTAACGCTCTGCCAGATAGATTCAGTGATGTAAGGAAGAACAGGGTGAGCAAGACGCAGAGTCTTCTCAAGAACCGTGATAAGCGTGTAACGAGTCGCTTGTTGTTGAGCTTCAGTACCTTTCCAAAGAACAGGTTTAGTTAGCTCTAAATACCAGTCACAGAATTGGTTCCAGATGAATTCGTAAAGCGTGTTTGCTGCCATGTCTAGACGGTAGTTGTCTAGGTGAGCATTAAACTCTTTCGCTGCAACTTCAAACTGAGACTCAATCCACTTATCGGCTAGAGAGAATTCCATGTTTGCACGGTCTTCTACAGACAGTGACATGCCACAGTCGTGCTCTTCTGTGTTCATCAGTACGTAACGGCTTGCGTTCCATAGCTTGTTACAGAAGTTACGGTAACCTTCAAGACGCTTCATGTCCCAGTTGATGTCACGGCCAGTTGAAGCCATAGCAGCAAGAGTGAAACGCAGTGCGTCAGTACCGTAGGGTTCGATACCGTTTTCGAATGTTTTACGTGTGTTCTTTTCGATCTTAGCAGCCAGTTTAGGTTGCATCATGTTGCCACAACGCTTCTCTACTAGCTCTTCAAGGCCGATGCCGTCAATCATGTCGATTGGGTCAAGTACGTTACCTTTCGACTTAGACATCTTATCGCCGTTTTCATCACGGATAAGACCTGTCATGTAAACAGTTTTGAAAGGTACTTGAGCCTTGCCATCTTCGTCTTTCACGAAGTGCATGGTCATCATGATCATACGAGCAACCCAGAAGAAGATAATATCAAAACCAGATACTAGTACTTCAGATGGGTGGAATGTTTTCAGTGCTTCAGTATCTTCAGGCCAGCCTTGTGTGCCGAACGTCCAAAGTGCAGAAGAGAACCAAGTATCCAGTACGTCGTCGTCTTGCTTAAGCACAACAACAGGCGCTAGGTTGTTCTTTTCACGAACTTCTTCTTCAGTGCGACCTACGTAAACTTTACCATCGTTGTCGTACCATGCTGGGATACGGTGGCCCCACCAAAGTTGACGAGAGATACACCAGTCTTGCACGTCACGCATCCACGCGAAGTACATGTTTTCGTACTGCTTAGGTACGAATTGGATTTGACCATCTTCAACCGCTTTAACTGCAGGTTCTGCAAGAGGTGCTGTGCGCACGTACCATTGGTCAGTCAGCATTGGTTCGATAACCACGCCACCACGGTCGCCGTAAGGGACAGTCAGGTCGTGATCTTTGATCTCTTCAAGAAGACCAAGCTCATCGAATTCAGCAACGATAGCTTTACGTGCAGCAAAACGCTCCATACCTTGGTACTTAGCAGGGATACCTGTTGAGTAAACATCGCTTTCTTCGCCGTTAGTCGTGAAGACTTCAGCAGCATCACGGATATCAGCATTGAACGTTAGGATGTTGATCATTGGTAGGTTGTTGCGCTTACCCACTTCGTAATCGTTAAAGTCATGAGCTGGAGTGATCTTCACACAACCCGTGCCTTTTTCCATGTCTGCGTGCTCATCGCCTACGATAGGGATAAGACGGTTTACAACAGGAAGTAGGATTTCTTTGCCGATAAGATCTTTGTAACGAGGATCTTCTGGGTTAACAGCAACACCAGTATCGCCAAGCATGGTTTCAGGACGAGTAGTCGCAACAACGATGTAGTCTTTACCATCTGCCGTTTTAACACCGTTCGCTAGCGGGTAGCGGAAGTGCCACATGAAACCTTTTTTGTCTTTGTTTTCAACTTCAAGATCCGAGATTGCAGTGTGCAGTTTAGGATCCCAGTTTACTAGACGTTTACCACGGTAGATTAGGTCTTCTTCGTATAGACGAACAAACACTTCTTGAGTCGCAGCCGATAGGCCGTCATCCATAGTGAATCGTTCACGATCCCAATCTACAGATGCACCAAGACGACGAAGTTGTTGAGTGATCGTGCCACCTGATTCGCCTTTCCATTCCCAGATCTTGTCGATGAAAGCTTCACGGCCGTAGTCGTGTTTTGTTTTGCCTTCTTCGGCAGCAATCTTACGCTCAACAACCATTTGAGTTGCGATACCTGCGTGGTCAGTACCCACTTGCCAAAGCGTGTTTTTGCCTTTCATACGTTGAGCACGGATAAGCGTATCCATGATCGTATCTTGGAACGCGTGACCCATGTGTAGGCTGCCAGTGACGTTCGGTGGCGGGATCATGATGCTGTAAGCTTCTTTTGATGTGTCACCGTGTGGCTTAAAGTAGCCTTTCTCTTCCCAAGTCTTATACAGAGCTTGTTCGATTGATGTTGGGTTGTATGTCTTTTCCATAGTGCTCTTAAACGGATACTGTGAATGGTTAATCGTGGTCAAACTTCATAAGTGAAGCTTCTTGAATCTAAATCCAAAGATAGCTTTAACTATGAGGTTTGACTATGGATGTTGAATCTCGATAGTTTGTAGCTGATATCTAGCTTGACGGTAAATTTTATACCTTTCTCGAGCGAGTTGCTTAGCTTTTTCTTCGCAAGGGACGAAGTCTATCACCTGAGCAAAGGCGTTCGCAAAGGTTGTATGATTATCGGCCAGATTAATTACTAGCTGACGATTCCAATTATGTTTTACGCCTTGATAGCCAATTTCGATGTTGGTTGAATACTTTGGGCCTTCGCCAACCAAGTTGTGCGCAATAAAATCACAGGGTTCGACTTGCCAGAAAACTTCAGCAATACGCTCGGCATGCTCTTTGTCATTACAGTTGAGATAAAGTTTAGCGCCTTGTTTTGCAAAGTGCTGAGCAAGAAACAGCACATAGTGAGCAAAACCATCTTCGCTGGCTTGCGGGCTGTCTGAAGGCACAATGTAAAATGTAGCAGTCTGCATACTTAATACTCGAACTGAAAATCGTGGATATCAATGTTACTTGGTTAACAGGGTCTAACAAATAGCGCTTATTAAAAAAGGGCCCGTAGGCCCTTTTTATTATTTTGAAGATTGCTCTTCAGTCTCTTGGCCGCTGCGGTTCAATAAGAATTGGACTAGCATTGAGACAGGACGACCTGTCGAGCCTTTCGCTGCGCCTGACTTCCAAGCTGTACCAGCACTGTCGATGTGTGCCCAGTGGTACTTCTTAGTGAATTTAGACAGGAAACAACCAGCAGTGATTGTGCCGCCAGGACGGCCACCGATGTTCGCCATATCAGCGAATGGGCTGTTTAGCTGCTCATGGTACTCGTCTGCCATTGGTAGACGCCATGCACGGTCACTTGCTTGCTCTGAAGCATTAACAAGTTCGTGAGAAAGTGGGTTGTGGTTCGATAGAACGCCACTGATGTGGTGACCTAGAGCGATAACACATGCGCCAGTTAGCGTAGCAACATCGACAACACAGTCAGGTTCAAAACGCTCAACGTAAGTTAGAGCATCACATAGAACCAAGCGACCTTCAGCATCAGTGTTGAGTACTTCAACCGTTTGGCCTGACATTGTCGTTAGGATATCACCTGGACGGTAAGCATTGCTGCCCGGCATGTTTTCACAACCGGCTAGGATACCAACCACGTTAATAGGCAGGTTCAGCTTAGCCAGTGCTTTCATTGTACCGAATACAGACGCCGCACCACACATGTCGTACTTCATCTCATCCATGCCTTCACCAGGCTTAAGCGAGATACCGCCTGAATCGAAAGTCAGACCTTTACCTACTAATACAATCGGCTTCGCATCTGGATCCGGAGCGCCTTTGTATTCCATGATAGACATCATCGATTCATTTTTAGAGCCACGGCCAACTGCTAGGTATGATGTCATACCCAGTTTTTCCATCTCTTCTTCGCCAATGATCTTAGTCTTCACTGTCTCGTAATCGTCGGCTAAACGACGAGCTTGAGAAGCAAGGTAAGCAGGGTTTGCGATGTTTGGTGGCATGTTGCCTAGATCTTTAGACGCTTTTACACCTGAAGCAATAGCAAGGCCGTGAGAGATTGCTTTCTCACCCAGGCTCAATTCGCGACGTGTTGGTACATTGAATACCAATTTACGTAGTGGGCGACGAGTCTCTGGCTTGTTGCTCTTGAATTGGTCAAATGTGTAAAGACCATCTTTAGTCGCTTCTACCGCTTGGCGAACTTTCCAATAAGTGTCGCGACCTTTAACGTGAAGTTCTGTAAGGAAACATACAGCTTCCATAGAACCTGTTTCGTTTAGTGTACTGATGGTTTTTTGGATAATTTCTTTGTATTGACGCTCGCCTAGCTCACGTTCTTTACCACAGCCTACCAGTAGAACACGTTCTGAAAGTACACCAGGTACTTGATGCAGTAGTAGCATCTGGCCAGGTTTACCCTCTAGATCACCGCGACGAAGCAGTGAACTAATGTAGCCATCGCTAATCTTATCTAATTGCTCGGCTACTGGAGAAAGGCGGCGCGGTTCGAATACACCGACAACGATACATGCGCTGCGCTGTTTCTCTGGGCTACCACTTTTTACACTGAACTCCATGCGTACTCCTACATCCTGAAGACAAATCGAACTAAATGTTAGATAATGGGTTCTTACTTGTTGGATCCTATAATGGAACTAACCTTAAAGAAGAACGCTAACACTTAGCTAAAAATTTAAAAAAATAAAAGGTTCAACGGGAAATTATAGTGATTCAATCAAAAAAACAAGTTTTGTATAGGTAATTTGAGCGTGATTATTGTTAGATATTTGATCCGCGAGACAATCAAGAGCCAATTTGCGATCTTTTTTGTTCTCTTTCTCGTGTTTCTCAGCCAAAAATTCATCAGTGTTTTAGCGGATGCCTCTGATGGTGATATCCCTGCGAGTCTTATATTGTCGATTGTTGGCTTAAATATGCCAGCGATGGGCCTATTGATGCTTCCACTCAGTATCTATATTGGTATTTTGCTTACTTTTGGCCGCCTTTACGCTGAAAGTGAAATAGTGGTCATGAACGCCACCGGTATCGGTAATAAATTCCTGATCCAATCTGCGCTTTACCTCGCTTTAATTACGGCATCTGTTGCAGCCTTTAACTCATTTTGGTTATCTCCTTGGTCACAAGACAAAGTTGAACAAATGTATGAAGAAGTAGCTGCAGAGAACAGCGTTGATTTGCTACCAAAAGGTAAGTTTGAAGGTACGCCGGATGGCTCTTCTGTCGTGTTTATTGATGATATCGACGGTAATAAGTTAGAAAACGTGTTCGTAGCTCAAATGCGTCCGCGTGATTCTGTACTGCCAAGTGTGATGTTCTCGAAGTCAGGTGATGTAAAAGAGCTCAGTGATGGTCGCCAAGTGATCGTAATGTACGATGGTACTCGTCATGAAGGCATTCCGACTCGCCTCGACTACAGGGTGACGCACTTTGAAGAATACGAAGGCCTGATTGGTCAGCGTGAAGTTGAGAAGAAAGGTCGAGACTGGGAAGCGATCCCTACGCTTGAACTGATTGGTAACTCAAATAATAGTGCGAAAGCAGAGTTGCAGTGGCGTATTTCTTTGGTACTTTGTATTCCATTGTTGACCATGCTTGTCGTGCCACTGTCTGCGGTAAACCCTCGACAAGGTCGTTTTGCGAAAATCGGCCCAGCAATACTGATTTATCTCACCTATTTCTTAGCAATCAGTGCAACCAAGTCTTCAATCGAAGAGGGGAGCATTCCTGCGGTAATCGGCATGTGGCCAATCAATGCGTTATTGTTATTTGTCGCGATTGGTGCCAACTTTATGGATAGCGTGCCAGTAAGGCGTTTGAAAGAAAAATTCAAGAATAAGAGGTTGGCTTAAGCCGTGTTTAAGATTCTCGATTTATATATAGGCAGAACCATCATCGCAACGACGTCACTGGTATTGGTGACGTTTGTTGGTCTCTCTGGGATCATCAAATATGTAGAACAGCTAAGAAAAGTTGGCCGTGGTACATACGATCTATTACAAGCGCTGTATTTCGTTTTATTGAGTATCCCTCGTGATATCGAAATGTTCTTTCCAATGGCTGCATTGCTTGGCGCATTGATAGGGCTTGGTATGCTTGCTGCAAGTTCTGAGCTTGTCGTTATGCAGGCAGCTGGTTTCTCTAAGTTAGATATCGGCCTATCAGTACTTAAAACAGCTATTCCACTGATGATCGTGGTGACATTGCTTGGTCAATGGGGAGCACCGCAAGCGCAGAAAATGGCTCGTGATTTAAGAACTATCTCGATTGCTGGTGGTAATATTATTTCGACGCAAAGTGGTGTCTGGGCTCGTGATGCCAATGACTTCATCTTCATTGTCAAAATCGATGACCAGAAGCTATATGGAATGAACATGTGGCGCTTTGATGAAAACAAGGCACTTAAAACCGCTATTTATTCTGACGAAGTTGATTACGTTGGAGACAACGTGTGGACGATGAAGGATGTAGAGATCACGTCTTTTGAAAACGAACTTCAAATTACTAAAGAAAGTTTACCGACTTACTCTTGGGAAACGTCATTAGCTCCAGATAAGTTGGCGATAGTAACGGTTAAACCAGAAGAGCTATCGTTAAGTGGGTTGTATGATTATGTTTCTTATCTGAAGGCGTCAGAGCAAGATGCATCACGCTATGAATTGGCGCTGTGGAGAAAGATAACCCAGCCAATTTCGATCGCGGTTATGATGTTGATGGCACTGTCGTTTATCTTTGGTCCTTTGCGTAGTGTGACCATGGGTGCGAGGATTTTGTCAGGTGTTATTGCTGGCTTTACCTTCTATATATCCAGTGAGTTCTTTGGCCCAGTGAGTTTGGTTTATCAAATACCACCCGCCTTTGGCGCAATAGCCCCGAGCGTGGTGTTCCTTGGAATTGCCATCATGCTCTTGAGGCGGAAACTGTAAATAGTAAAAAGGAAGGCATAACGCCTTCCTTTTTTGATCTTGATTGGAGCTAACTTAAATCACATTATCGTGCTTGTGGTAACACAACGACTTCGGTCTTTGCCCAGATATCGTGAAAGCCACGTTTTTCAGGATCGAATGGAACACATAGGTTTGCCAGTCCAAAACCTGAAGTACCTAAACGAATCAGCGCCTGAGTTACTGTGATCGCTGAGCCATCTTTGTTTTGAACGCGCAGCTTCCAAGCTCTCATGCCGAGAGTTTGACCAGCTCTAGTCCAGAAGAACACGAAGAAATATACCCAAACGGCGACTAAGTAAAAGGTATATGCAGGGCTCCAAATCGGATGGTTGGTTAAGAAGTCACTAACATCGGCATAACCGCTGTGGTTAAAAATGCCGAGAGCCATGAGCGCGTGCAGTAGAGCGACAATGACGCCAGCCGCCAACATTTCAATAGCGATTACGATCAGAGCGTCGTAGAACAAGGCACCAAATCGGCGCATGACTCCTGCTGGTGGCAGAGTGTTTGTTGATGTCATGTGTTATTACTTCTTTAAAAATTGAGGCGTCAGAATATAGTTTAAGGCTTAGCCTGAAAAGAGACATGACGCACAGCTTATGACTTAGTGGCGAAATTATCGGCAAACACACATGAATTCAAGTTTTTATACTTGCCACATCAGTTCGCATACGTATAATGCCAAACATCGAAAGGGCAATGCCCCAAGATAATGCCGGTATGGTGAAATTGGTATACACGACGGATTCAAAATCCGTTGCCTTCGGGCGTGGCGGTTCAAGTCCGCCTACCGGTACCATATTTAAATGACAAAGCCTCGACGAAAGTCGGGGCTTTGTTGTATCTGGGATATAGGAAGCGTTGCCTTCGCGGTGGCGGCAGGAATGCCTGTCCAATCAGTCCGCCTACCGGTACCAAACATAGAAAGGTCGCTTTTATAGCGACCTTTCGTCATTTTGGGCGTTTGTGAATTTTAAATCCAGCGTGTCGGCTTGGATGCAAGCCCAGTCAAGTCACCTACCGGCACCATATTTAAATGACAAAGCCTAGATGAAAATCGGGGCTTTGTTGTGGGGTATAGGAAGCATTGCCTTCACGGTGGCGGCAAGAATGCCTGTCCAATCAGTCCGCCTATCGGTACCAAACATAGAAAGGTCGCTTTTATAGCGACCTTTCTATGTTTTGGACGTATGTGAATTTGAAATCCGGCGTGTCGTTGCAGTTGCTCTTCAATCAGACAGATCTTGATGTTTCACTCCTAAATCTCATAATTTCCCTTCGCTATTCGATCTGATAATGAATTAATTATCTTAAATCATGATGTTACCTGTCATTCTCTTTTCTATTGTCTATGTTTAAAGGACTAACAGAGGAGATAGATATGCTGACAGTAACCCCTTACTTGTTTTTTGATGGTCGTTGTAATGAAGCGTTGGATTTTTATCACAAGTGCTTTGGTGGTGTGGTTTTATCTAAGCAGCTTTTTAGTGATGCACCACAGGTAATCGAGGGCGCTCAACCTGATTGGGTTATGCATGCTGAGTTCGAAGCGTTTGGTATGAAGCTGATGATGTCTGATGGTGTTAAGGCAAAAGAACTTGAAGGCAACAATCTCGCTCTCTCTCTTGTGACTGAAGATACCGCGACTCAAGAACAAATCTTTGAAAAGCTCAAGAAGGGAGGGCGGATAATGACTCCACTCGCAGATACTTTTTGGGGGGCTCGATTTGGCAAAGTAGAAGATAAATTCGGTATACGCTGGATGGTGCACTGCGACTCTTTAAGTTGAGCCTGTGAAATTGGATAGTGAAATTGGATAGTGAAATTGCTGCTTGGTTTTATTAGAATTATAAATAGAGATTAATCATCAATATTATATATAAAAATGGGCAGCATAAAGATTACCGTAGATCGCATTCAGCCCGGTCTGCATATACGACTCCCCGTAAAATGGAATGAACACCCATTTTTATTCAACAGCTTTAAAATCAAAGATGACGCTCAAGTAAAAGTAATTCGACATCTTGGGATTAAGCACGTCTATATAAACCTGAGTCAAAGTGATACCTCACCTTTACCTGTTAATCACGTAGGTGAACAAGAAGTCAATATTGATTCACAGGTAAGCCTTGAAACGGAAAGAATGTGGAAAGATAAGCATGAGCGTATCGAAACCCTTAGCTCTTACCGCCGCAGGGTGAGTCATTGTGAGAGAGAGTTTGAACGTTCGCTTGCTCGAATGCGATCTGTGATGACCAAGATCCGTAACAGACCTTTAGATGCGGTAGGGGAGGTTAAGGCTCTTGTTGATGATATCGTTGAAACTCTAGTGAGCGATGATAACGTCACCTTGCACCTTATGAATGCTAAAGCAGATTTCGAAGATATTTACTTTCATACTCTAAATGTTTCGGTTGTTGCACTGATGATAGGAAAGGCCAAAGGCTATAACACACAGCAATTGAAAGACCTCTCATTCGCAGCGTTGTTTCACGATGTAGGCAAGATCAAAATACCAGTCGCGATACTAAGAAAGCAGAGTGCACTAACGGTGCCAGAAGAGAACTACCTGAAGCTTCATACTAAATACGGTGCGGATATTGTATCGGCAATTGATGACTTTCCTGAAAGTGCTAAAAAGGTGATCGCTCAACATCATGAGATGAATGATGGTTCTGGCTACCCCGAGGGCTTAAAAGAACATGAGATTGATGAATTTGCCAAGATAGTCGCCGTGGCTAATGCATTTGATAACCTTTGCCATGGTAAAACGCAATCTCAACAAATGATCCCGTATTTGGCACTGTCCCACCTATATAAGAGCTGCAAGCATCTATATAGCCAAGATAACTTGGGGCTGTTAGTTAAGTTCATGGGAGTCTATCCACCAGGAACTGTAGTACAGCTTTCAAATGACTCGATTGGGATTGTGATATCCGTTAACGCTAAACATATGCTTTATCCAAATGTACTTATCTATGATCCTAGCGTGCCAAGAACCCAAGCTCCGATCATTGACCTCTTTATTAAAGAGATCAAAATCGTTAATGCCGTTCATCCAAGCAAATTACCTGAACAAGTTCGAGAGTATCTAAACCCTAGGGCTCGTTTATCTTACTTTTTTGATAGTGGAGAGTAGTTATCCACAGGTCGTTGTGGGTAATTTGTTCGAAACTTGGGGTGAAAGTGGTATAAATAAGCCCTTGGTTGAAATGTCTTCGCT
The DNA here is from genome assembly GCF_041467535.1 of Vibrio sp. 10N.247.311.47. Classification (NCBI taxonomy): domain Bacteria; kingdom Pseudomonadati; phylum Pseudomonadota; class Gammaproteobacteria; order Vibrionales; family Vibrionaceae; genus Vibrio; species Vibrio sp. 10N.247.311.47. The sequence goes on along the minus strand of NZ_JBFSUR010000025.1, from coordinate 308 downwards.
TAACCTCTTTTTTTAATAAAAAACGCATTTATTGCTTGCCAATATGAGCGGCATCTCTATAATGCCGCCTCACTGACACGGCAGACGCCACAAGGCTTCAGCGAGAAATGTTAGTAAGGCAACTAGCTTTAAGCGATGATTCGCTTCTACTTTTAGAAAGTAGGAATTAATTCCAAATAAGTGTTTGACACTGAGGATTAAATCGCTAGAATGGCCGCCTCTTCCGAAGTGATGTAAGTCACAACGAAGAGAAGCTCTTTAACAATTTAAACCTATCAATCTGTGTGGGCACTCGTTGATGAATATCA
>NZ_JBFSUR010000024.1:0-87551 GCF_041467535.1 Vibrio sp. 10N.247.311.47 | reverse complement strand
GCGAGATGCGAGATGCGAGATGCGAGATGCGAGATGCGAGATGCGAGATGCGAGATGTGATATTGATATGGCCCCTAAAAAGTAGACACAGGGGTTGTCCCGTATTTAATCAACACGGGACAGATAAAGTAGGGAGAGATTAACGCTTTAAGTCGATGTAAATCTGCTCTACCTTGGTACGAGCCCAATCTGTTTTACGCAAAAATTTTAAGCTCGATTTAATGCTCGGGTCTTTTTTAAAGCAGTTGATGTTCACCATGTAACTCAACTCTTCCCAACCGTAATGTTCAACTAATTCAGTCAGTAGCTTCTGTAGAGTGATACCGTGAAGTGGATTATTGTCTTGTGTCATGAGATGTTCTCGCCATTTATTTGAGCTAAGTATACCAGTTTCGCTTTATGAATTATCCGACCATTTGAGTTCGTAATCGGTGTGGATAATCGAAAGCTCTTCTCTACCTGTATCACCAAACAATTTAACTTGAGTCTGCATCCATTCTTCGAAGCGTTTTATCTTTTCTCGATGGAAGTAACCTGGAGGCGCGCATAAAAAGTAATTGTATTTAGGCTTCAGCGCGATATTACCGATTCGGACGAGTTTCTTTTCCTGCAAATAGCGATACACCAAGCTGTGCTTAACCAAGGCAACGCCCTGAACGGATAATGCACCCTCTAAAACAAAATGTGAGCCGTCAAATTGCAATGATGAACGTCCTGCCTTCGCCCCAGCAACGTCTAACCATAGATTCCAATCCATATCAGGCCAACGGTCTTCAATTAACTCTGCTTTATGCAGATCGCTGATGTCATAGATTCCATATTTTTCTTGATAGATAGGATGACAGACAGGGTAAACAACTTCGTCCATTAACCAACGTGATTCAATATTTGGGTAGTTACCATGACCATATCGAACACAGACATCGACAGCTGAGTCTTCAAAGGTAACCAGTTTGTTGGTCGGTTCTATTAACATCGATAAATCTGGATGACGGTCGCGGAAGTCGCCAATTCTAGGTACTAACCAATGTTGTGCAAAAGAGGGCACGGTCGAAATCGACAATTGAGTGGGGTTGGGGTCTTGGTTTATTCGTCTTACTCCATCTTGAATATGAGCAAAGCCTTTCTTAGCTTGCAGGTAAAGCACTTCACCTTCATGAGTGAGTACTATTTTTCGGTGCTGACGAATAAACAGGTCTGCGCCTAACCATTCTTCAAGTTGGCGAATTTGTTGGCTGACTGCTGCAGCCGTGACAAATAGCTTTTCTGCTGCAAGCTTAAAACTGCCTGTTTCAGCCGCAGTATAAAAATAGTATATCCCTTGGAAAGGTGGGGTGCGCTCTCTCACATTAGTTTTCCTTAACTGAATGCCAGTATCTATCGTTTGTCGATGTTGCTCTATTGGTCGATTATTGACCATAACAAAGCGAGAGATCAACAGGAGAAAGGTTATGGATACGATCACAGCAACCGCAAATACCAACCATTCATTTTTGTCATCATTATCAATTAAGAAATTCTATTCTAAATTAGGCATGTACTTTCAAAATCGTAGAACCAGAAAGCAGCTGTCTGAGCTACCAGAGTATTTGTTGAGAGATGTAGGGATTACACAGGAACAAGTTGATAAGGAACTGAAAAAATCGTTTTGGGAGTGAGTGGGAGTGAGTGGGAGTGTTAGGGGAGGGACTGGCTAATCTAAGGTTGAGCGTACTTTGCTGCCAAAAAAGGAGCCATAATGGCTCCCTCTCGATTTTAATTATTCTTCCCAAACCACCAATTTATCTTTCGGCCAGTTATGACCAACTTCATGGTATTTCTGCTCAAGGATATGTCGCTTGATTTTGAGAGTTGGTGTTAACACGCCATTCTCAATGCTCCATGGTTCCTTAATCATCAATACACCTTTGATCTTCTCGTGTGAACCGAGCTGCTCGTTCATTTTCTCGATAACGCGCTTTGTCGTTTTCTCATAGCGAGCTCTATCGAAATTAGGGAAGTCATGCGGTACCACAAGTAGGATAGGTCCTGGTAGGCCTAGACCTATCAAACACATCATTTCTACGCGGCTGTACTCAAACAGTTTGTTTTCGATTGGTACAGGGGCAACAAACTTACCTTTAGCGGTTTTAAAGGTATCTTTCTTACGCCCACGAATCGTTAGGTAACCTTCACTATCGATATCACCGATATCACCGGTATGAAGCCAACCATCCGAGTTAAAAGACTCTTGGGTTGCAATATCATTCTTGTAGTAACCAGAGAATAAGCCTTTGCCTCGAACTAGAATCTCTTCATCTTCAGCTATTTTGAGTTCGATCCCTGGACCTGCATTACCAACCGTACCAATTTTATCGGCTCTGAATGGGTAGTTGAGCGTGCTGTAGGCGAAAGACTCTGTCATGCCCCATGCCTCGGTAATGTGCAGGCCAACACTCTCATACCATGCGAGTAGAGCGGGTGATACAGGTGCAGAACCACATCCAAGAACGCGAGCTTGGTCTAACCCTAAGCCATCAGCAAGTTTCTTCTTAATGATGTTGTTGATAAACGGAATCTTCAGTAAGAAGTTCAGTTTCTTCTGTGGCAATTTGTCTTGGATCCGCTGCTGGAACAGAGTCCATAAGCGAGGAACTGAAATAAACAGCGTAGGGCGATGCATTTTCACATCATCAATAAAGGTGTCTAAAGATTCAGGGAAAGCCGTAACCACGCCCCCCATTACTGAAGAACCAAAGATGTAAACGCGTTCTGTAATATGAGCAAGCGGTAGGTAAGAAAACAGGCGATCGCCAGGTTGGATCCCAATATGGTCAATCAACCTTTGAACAGACCAAGTAAACGCGCCGTAGGTGAGCATTGCGCCTTTTGGTAACCCTGATGTACCCGATGTGTAAACAAGTGACATCAGCTTATCGTCGTGATGCTGAGGACGTTTGGTTGATGGTTCATGTGTCTCAATGAGCTGCTCGAAAGTGTGTTGGCACTTCGCTGCGCTGTCGTATGGCAGTGAAATACTCACCAAGCTCGGATTGTCATCAAGTACTTTTTGAGTGGCTTTAGGATCGTCAAGCTTACCCGCAATCACAATTTTACTTTCACTATGCTCGATACAGTACTGAATGGTATCTGACCCCGCTGTTGGAAAGATTGGGACGCTGACAAAATCTCCTAACATCATGGCAAGATCGCAGATGAACCACTCTGCACAGTTTTTCGATACGAGAGCGACTCGATCGCCAGGTTGGGCTCCGAGTCCTTCTAATGCTGACGCCAGTTTCAGAGCTTTGTCGGCTACTTCTTTATAAGTAAACTCGACAAATTGGCGGTTAATAATCTGTTTCAAATAGACTTCATCTGGGCGTTCTTCTGCCCATTTTAAAATCATGTCATTGGGTGTAGGGAGAGCTGTTGCTTGTTCTTGGCTAAACTCGTTAGGCTGAATCATTGTCTAACTCCATGTTTTTCGCTAAGTTATTTTTGGTTATTTTTGTTAAAATCATGTTAAATGTACCATGATTTTTTCTTTTAGGGAGTAAAATTAGCGTTTTCTGTTATCTGTGCAGGCACGTCTGTAGCTTGCAGGGGTTACGCCCGTCCTTTTCTTAAAAATTCTTGAAAAATACGACACATCCTTGTAGCCACATTGATAAGAAATTACAGCTATTTTTGATTCGGTATCCGCTACGTGTAAGTCCACGGTTTATTATAAGATATTATCGAAACAACCCTGCCACTGTATTCAATTACCAGAGCTGTTATCAATTCAAATTTTAGGTTAGAAATTTAATGATCGCCATCGCCATATAAGAATATATGCATCAGTTGAGCAAGGCTTGGTATTGCTTGTTTAGTTTGTACACTTTTGCTACGTAAGTTCTTGTTTCTGCAATACGTAATTGTGTTGTTAGCATTGTATATAACTCATCAACTGATAACTTATTGATATTTTTGGAGAATGAACTGATGTCTTTATCACCGAAGGAGTATTTCATTAGATTAGATAAGCCACAGTTATAGGAAGCAATTGCTAGTAGTCTTCTCGCGCTAGAGGAGCGAATGTTGTTGAGATACTTCGTCTCCAAGAGATGCAAATAAGCGGTCCCTACATCAATATTGAATTCAGGGATAAAGAGATCTTGTGCTCTGATAGGTCTATTGTCATAAAGTTCGCGTGAAACTTCAGCAGCCCCACCATTAACAAGAATTTGCATTAATCCAATAGCAGAGGCGTGGGAAACAGCATTTGGGTCGAAGAAACTTTCGGCGTGTATCATAGCAACGATTAATGATGATGGAATTTCCCACTTTGTTGCAGAACGCTCAATGTGAGTTTGATATATTGTATATTTATTGCTGACGCTGTCAGTGATTTTATGGGATAGAAGTACGGGTGGATCGGTTTTGGAAGCTCGTATTTCGTGTATTCTTTTGCTTTTCGGAACCACAATTCGCTGCAATCTTTGATTTTCTTGCAGTTCTTCATAAGAGTTTATCGAGTCTCTCATATAAGTCACTTTCGCTGAGATCTCACTATTAAAACTAATTAATATCAATGAAGCTGAAAGACAGAGATACTTCATATTTTAATAGAGCTGTTGTTCATGTTTCATAGGTGATAGGTACTTCTTAGTCTGTTATGAATCCACTGATGATATTTTCCAAACTCACTGTGCAATGGCCAGATCATGGACGCATATATTTGCTTACCAAACAATTGAGTATCACTGGGTATTTTTATTAATTTGTTCATTACTGTTTTGGTTTCAATGATATGCTGTGGAAGAAGGGCTATCCCTTTCCCTGCGCTACAGAGTTCAAGGATAGTACTAATATCATCCAATACCCAAATGTTATGGCTTGAAATGATGGAATAATCAATAATATCTTTATATCCATCAAGCAATAACAATCGATTGTTTTTTGAATTGAATTTTGAGTTTTGAACGACTTCTTTACTCGCCACCCAAATGCAATTAACTAAAAATAATTCTTCTATATTAAAGTTATAGATGGTTTTGTGATAGGGGTTTCCTATCGCGATATCAATTTTCTTACGATTGATATAATCACCTAAAATATAGCTTGGTTTTGTTACAACGTTTATCTCAACTTCTGGAAACTCCTCAGAAAATTCAATAAGAGCATTTCTTACATTTGAATTTAGCATTAGTAGGTCAATACCTACTTTTATTTTTGTTAAATTTGAATTTGATAGATTTTTAGCAATGTTACTTAACTCTTTGTGTTTGCTTATTATTGGTGTGGTTAGCGCATATATTTTTTTTCCTTTATCGGTTAATGATACGGTGTGACCACCTCTATCAAAAAGAAAATATCCTAAATCTTGTTCTAGATTTTTTATCGCTCCACTTATCGTTGATTGCGATTTACCTAGTTTCCTCGCAGCACAACTGAACGAACCTTCAGAGGCAACAGTATGAAATGAGATTAAATTGTCTAAAGTGAGCCTCATATCTCCCTCCTACAGGCTTTGCACCGTAAGTATTAGGCTAATACTAATAATCTGAATTGGCACTATTTGAATTTAAAGTGTGATTTAGATCACATTTTAACTTTGGGTGCAATGAACTTAATTTTCAAGAATAAATATTAATTTAGAAGCTAAATCCCTTAAAATTAATTAGATAGGTAATATGAAAAAATAACCACTTTTAAATCGCGTGTATTTTTGGTTTTGATATCGGGGAAACCGATAGTAACCGAATGTGAGAAAGTGATCTGATTACTAAGATCTAATTGCTTTGCACTAGAAGCATGAAAAAAGGATGGCATCATGATTACTAAACTTTACGTAAATATGCTCAATTATTTGAATAAACTTAAAAATGATGAAAAAGGCGTTACCGCGATTGAATATGGGTTAATCGCTGTTGCAATGGCAACCATGTTAATCGCAGTTTTTTATACAGATGCGACTAGTTTTGTAGACACTTTGGAAACGTCGTTTGCAACTATTAAAACAAATCTTAGCCTTGGCGACTAATTTTAGGTTTGATTAGCTACCTAATATTACCGAAATTTGACATTAGGTAGCTAATAACTTCATTTGATAAAGTGTTACTTGTAAATTTTTATGAGAGTAAATTATGTTATATATATCCGCATTTATTACTCTTATTTTCTTTAGTTTGATAATATGTTTTAAAGATATAACGGAGAGAGAAATACCTAATTTATATGTCGTAATTATTGCGATAGCTTCTTTTACTTTAGGGTTTACGACCTCAGATTTTAGTAAGATATTGATTGTTTTTGTTTTAGGTGTCGTTCTTATTAGTTTTTGGTTAGCAAATTTTATTGGTGGGGGCGATGTTAAGCTTATTTTGGCTTTCTCTTTAGCGATACCAGCGAACGATATGTTTGTAGCCACTATATTGGTGATTTTGATTGGTGGAGTTATTTCTGTTACTTATCTACTACTTCATTTTTGTGGGAAATATGGTTCCAATATTTGGGATGGATTAAGCACTTTAAAACCGACGAATGAAGGTATTCCATATGGCGTTGCGATCTGTAGTGGTTTTGCTCTGGTCATTTTCAAAAATTTTGTAACAGGAGGTTTTGTATGAAAAAAAGTCTCAGTCTGTTTGTTGCTGTAGCAGCTGTTGCAATCGGCGGTTATGGAATATATCAGAACCTAAATAAGACGAGTGAACCTACGGTTGAAAAAACTGAAGAATACGTTCAGGTCTGGCGAGCAAACATCCAACTCGTTAAGGGGAAACCGATCGATGCTTCTTTGGTTAAGAGAGAGCAAATTCTTAAGAGTTTGGCCATTGGGGAAGGGATTAAGGCTGATGTAAATTTAGATTTTTCTCCAGCCACATTACTTAATAGAAATTTATCCCAAGGTGATTTGGTTTTACCCGAATACCAAAATAAAAAAGGTTCTCCTGGATATATTGATTTGCTTATATCAGAAGGTAAAGAGCCTTACCCACTATTAGTCAGCAGTACTAACCTAATATTAGATTATATAAGACCTGGAATTTATGTTGATGTGTTATCAATAAGCTCGCCGGTGGAAAATCTGTCCGGTGACCTTGATAGACGTATTGGCTTTAATGGTGTTAATGCTAATTTGCTTCTTAAGCGAGCTAAGGTGCTCGGTACGTCGAGTGGCAGCAAAGGTGATGATGGTAATCTCGATTCTACGTTTCAGCCGGCGGCATCCGCAGGTGAGGAAACCGGGCAAGCTGTTGTCATTATTGAGATTGATCCGGTAGATATTGCAAGAGTGTCGCTTGCTGAAAAAACGATGCACTTGGAGGTGTATCGCAGTAATAGCTATGAAGTTCCGATTGATGCTGACGTTAGAAATGTTATTGAAAATTATAGTGGAGTGTCGGAGTTAAGAGGTTCAAGACGTCAGACCGTTCAAGGGGGCGAACTGTAATGGGTATAACAGCAAAGATAACGAGATGGGTATTAGTGATGAATCTGCTGTTGATAAACTCAATGGTATTCGCTTCACAGCGATATATTACTCAATTTGAAGGACAGCATATCTCTCTCAATGAAACGATCACAACAGTGTTTATTAGCGCACCAGATATAGCCGATTATAATGTTATCGATGAAAAAACAATTGTCGTTTTTGCGAAAGAAGTGGGGCAAGCGCGACTCGAAATCTATGGCAAAAACAATAAATTACTATTGTCCGAGAAAATCATCGTCGATGTGGATCTGAGCCAAGTTCGTCGCCAGATTAAACTCCATTATCCAAAGCTAGACATTAAGCTAGAGTCCGTCGGAATGCAAGTTGCGGTAAGCGGTGTGGTTGATTCTAACCAGCAGCGTGATGATATATATCGGATGGTCGCAACCCTACTGGGGCGTGAGAAAGTCGCAAAGTATGAAGCGACTCGATTGCTTGAAATAGAAACCGATCTTATCGATATTCCAGAACCACAAGATATGGTTTTTGCTAGAAATATGACTTGGGATGGGATTTTAGAGCTACTTGAGGTCGCAACAGCGCAGCAGGTTAACGTCAAAATCTCGGTCGCTCAAGTAACTGAAAATTTTGCGCAGACAGTCGGTGTTGATTGGTCAAGCGTGGGGGCGGGTGTCGGAGAGTTTCTATTCCAACAGTTCGACGCTGCTGACCTTACAACTGTTATTACAGCATTGGGCAATGAAAATGTCGCGCAAATTTTAGCAGAACCAAATCTGACCGTTATTTCCGGTGAGTCCGCGAGCTTCTTAGTCGGTGGGGAAATTCCCGTAATCGTAACCACGAACAATAATATAAATATTACGTTTAAAGAGTTCGGTGTTCGTTTGAGTTTGACGGCCAATGTGATGAGCGAAGAGCGTATTCGTATGCAGTTGCTTCCCGAAGTGAGCGAAGTCGAGCGGTATATTCGAGCGGCAGGCATTGAGGTTCCACAATTGGCAACGCGTAGAGCCATGACGACGATCGAGTTGGGTGATGGTGACAGTTTCGTACTGGGCGGGCTAATGAGTAGCTCTGACTTGGAAGAGTTACAGAAAACCCCCCTACTAGGTGATATTCCAATTTTAGGCGCGGCATTTAGAAAATCTTCGACAGATAGAAGAAGAACCGAATTGTTAATTGTCGCGACAGTGAATTTGGTTCAACCAATAAAAAGTAAGAAGGTACAGCTGCCTCAAATGCATAAGACTTCTACATTTCATCGTTGGCTCAATATCGATTCTCCAGCTGAAGCAAACAGTGGTAGTGATCCTACAATTGAACTGTTATCTCAAGGAGGATTTATACAATGAAGAAATTAATTGTAATAGTGGTCATGATGTTTCTTATCTCGGGTTGCGCGGAGCGTTATCTTAATGGCAAAGGTAGTGAATACTTAGTCTACCCAGAGACTCATATCTATAAATTTAGTGTCAAATCTATTCCTGAAACCAAAGAGCAGTTAAGTAATCTTATCGCTAAAGTTAACGATATAGATCCCGGAGCCTCTTATAAGTTTGAGTATAGGAATAGAAATTCAAAAAATTTGATTGACAATGTTGTGAATGAATTTGAAAAGTTACCACTGTCTGCTGAGGCGTTCAGTGTGCATAAAAATATCGAATTAGACAAAGATCTTAAAATTACAGTGATCTACCACTCTCTATTACAGGAAAAATGTAAGTTTGCTTCTGTAGAAGGTGTTGATGTAAGCCAAAACTGTTTTGTGGAAGCGGCAAGAGTGGGGCAGGTTATTCACAAGGAAAGGCTCGTGGAGGGATTATAATGTTTGATTTAGTTAAAACAATGAAAGAGTCCGCAGCTTCGGAAGATTTGTCAGGCATTAATAATGGTCCATCTGATTGCGTATTAGTGTATCAATCGCAGGAGTGCGTTGATCTCGTAAAAGAAATGTTTCAATTTGAAGGTTGGGATGAACCACAATTTATTAAAAACACGGATGTAAACAAAAAGTTCTATGAAGAACAAAAATCAAACATTGTTTTACTGGAGTTATGTAACTCAGAAACAATGGCGGACGATGCTCAAAATTTCGCTAGTCATCTTCCTACCCGAAAAGGGCTGATCATTATAGGACAGCAGGACTCTATAGTTAAGCTTCGTGAATTAAAAGAAATGGGATTTTACTATCTATATTGGCCTATTAATAAGTTTGAATTTTCTGACTTTATACTAAATGTTCAAGCAAATTTAGAATCTTTTTCTGGTGTGAGTGAAAAGCGTAAGGCAAAGCGCGTTGCTGTTGTGGGTAGTAAAGGTGGGGTAGGTACTTCTCTGATTTCCACTGAGTTGAGTTCAATGTTATCTACGCAAAGTATTGATACAATATTAGTCGATCACCAATACAGTGACTCAAATATCGATGTGTTAATTGGTTTGGAAAATTTTCAATCTAGATTGATTGATGAATATTCTGTCCCAATTCACGAATTAGATAATGACGGAGCGTTAAGTTATTTAACGCAAGTGAGGAAAAATTTTAGACTGCTGTCATTGCAAGGAGAGCAAGACCAAAAATTCATTTATGATTATAATCAAACATTATGTGAACTATTAAATAGAAGTGCTAATTTTATTATCGAGGATTTTTCTGGAAGTATCGATTTTAAAATTACCCCGCATGCATTAATAGAAATTTATGATGTAATCATCGTTGTCCTAGAACCTTCCGTTTCATCAGTAAGAAATGCACGTACATTGCTATCAGCACTCGAACAAAATCAAGTGTCACAAAGTCGTCGAACTCGAATAATTACTCTGGCCAACCATCATAGACCAGAGAGTACATTCGTTATTGGACAAGGTGATATAACAAAATACCTTGAATCAAAAGTTGATATTGATATGCCTTATTGTAAAAGGCTGTCTCATTTAATCGTAGAAGGTAAGCGAGCTCATAAACATGAGAAAAGCATTCGTAAAACAATTGAGGACCTATCAAACTTAATAAATGGTCAATCAGTGCAAAAACATCAGGGTTGGTTAAATAGACTGGTGGCACGATGAGCACAACTAAAGAGCTATATATATCTTTTCGCACTCAGATTTTTGAAGCGCTTGATGTCGAAGCGATTCAAACCATGAATCGCAATGATTTAGAGGGACAAGTTAGAAGTGCTGTTGATGTACTTTCTAGCAATAATGAGCGTCCAGTAACGGCAATGATGCGGTCAAGTATTGTTAAAAGTATGCTAGATGAGTTATTTGGATTAGGACCTATTCAACCGCTTGTTGAAGACTTTTCGATAACTGACATACTTGTTAATGGCCCAAATGAAGTATTTTATGAAAAGTACGGTAAATTGGAACGTTCAGATATTACTTTTGTCAATGAAGACCAACTTCTTAATATTGCTAAACAGATCGCTTCTCGAGTTGGTCGCCGAGTTGATGAGCTATCCCCTACAGTGGATGCCCGACTCGAAGATGGTAGCCGAGTAAATATCGTTATTCCTCCGATTGCTTTAGATGGTACGACGATTTCTATTCGTAAGTTCCGTGAGCAAAATATCACAATGGAATCTTTGGTCGAATTTAATTCTATGTCTTTAGATATGGCAAGGGCGTTATCGATTGCTTCTCGTTGTCGGTTAAATATTTTGATTTCTGGTGGTACAGGTTCAGGTAAAACAACGTTACTCAATGCTTTATCACATTATATTAGTGATGATGAGAGGGTGATAACAATAGAAGACGCTGCTGAACTTCGGCTTCAACAGCCTAATTTAGTTCGACTTGAAACGCGAACTAAGAGTATTGAAAGTACTGGCCTAGTGACACAGAGAGATTTGGTGATTAATGCGCTTCGTATGCGACCTGATCGCATTATTCTTGGTGAGTGTCGTGGTTCAGAAGCGTTTGAGATGCTGCAGGCGATGAACACCGGTCACGAAGGGTCTATGTCTACCCTACATGCTAATACACCAAGAGATGCTATCAGCCGAGTCGAATCTATGATTATGATGGCAAACTTAAACCAGCCATTGGATGCTATTCGTAAGGCTATCGTCAGCTCAATTGAACTGGTTGTGCAAGTGAACCGTTTACGAGATGGCTCTCGAAAAGTAACAAGCATCTCAGAAATTGTCGGAATTGAAGGGGATAGTGTTGTCATGGAAGAGATATTTTCCTTCCAATATGATGAAGTCAATTATGGTGAGAATGTAAAAGGCAAGTTTGTTACAGAAGGTATCATGCAGAGATCCCACTTGGTACGAAAAGCCCATTTTTTCGGTTTATATAATGAACTGATGGAATCCTTTAAAGGGGTAGGGACATGATCATTTGGATATCTTTTATTTTATTTGGGATTGCCATATTTTTACTTTTTGATGATGAAAAATCAAAAGTGGTTAATTTTTTTCCAAAATTGAAAAAGACGCAAAAAGAAGATGATATTTCGGTGATTGATATCAGTGGACTGCTGCCTAGAGCAAGTTGGAGAAGTATTAGAAGAGACCTACATCCAACTATAGGAATATTAGGTTCAAGAGCAAAACTAATTGTTTTATTTTATGTTATTTTCAGTGTTTTTATATCCTATTATTTGATTTATCATTTTTTCTATATTCGTTCAATGTTTATTATGATTGTTTCAATCTTGTGTTTATTATTCTTCGGTTACTTTAGGCTTAAAACGGTTAGAAGAAAAACATTTCAGCGGACATTTCCTGATGCTCTGAATATATTAATGAGTGCGGTGACTGCTGGTGAAAGCCTGATGCAGGCATTTATATTCGTTGGGGGGAATATGGATGGTGAAGTTGGGCGAGAATTTAAGTTAATGGGTGACCGACTTCGTCTAGGTGAAAATTCTGAGGATGTTTTAAAGCGATCTTGTGAGGTCTTTCCCTACCCTGAATACATTTTTTTTACGATTGCAATAAGAGCCAATCTGAATCGTGGAGGCCAACTTAAGGGAGTATTAGCTAGGTTGATTAGAGTGTTAGTCGATGCTCGTGCAATGGAAAGAAAAAAAATGGCGATGACATCTGAAGCGAGGATATCAGCAAAAATAGTGGCAGCCATACCATTGTGTTTTGCAATAATGCTAAATTTTTTGAACCCAGACAATATTAAATTTATTCTCCATGATCCAGAAGGTCAATGGATACTTTATTATGTGTTAGGTAGTGAATTGTTAGGTTTATTTATAGTGTGGCTTCTTGTTAAAAGGGTGAAATTATGAATACTATTATTATACTATTTGTTTTTGCTTTTGGTTTGTATATGGCAATTAATATGTTAGTTGATTTGAAGAGAGAAAAAAGAATAGAATTTCTGCTAAGCGCAACACAAAAAAAGCATAGATCATCTAGAATTAACTCATTTATTGTCAAGTTTGGTAAAGAATACCGAGGGGAGTTAGAGCAGAAAGTTAGGGATGCTGGTATTCACAGCCCTCAACTGGCTATTTATTATTTTCCAATTAAAGTTTTATTTTTCGCGGTTCTCTTATTCTTTGTTTGGATAGCGGACATTGCTATAGAAACTAAGTTTATATTAGTGGTTGTTAGTGTGATCACAGCTGTACTCCTCCCTGACCTTATCTTAAGTTTAAAGCAAAAGGCGGTTGTCAGAAAGATTTCGATAAATCTTCCGTATTTACTAGATATGATGTCTGTTTGTGTGCAGACCGGTATGACAATAGAGGCATCTTTTGCCTATTTGTCAAAGGAACTAGAAACCTTTGATCGTGATTTATGCTATCAGATAAAAAAAACGTCAGACTTTGGCAAGATTCAGGGTATCGATAAAGCTTTATACAACTTGTCTGAACGCGTTCCTTCCCCTGAAATGTCGAGCTTTGTTTTGACTATTATTCAAAATATTCAATACGGATCTTCTATTTCCATGATCTTATCTGATTTGGCTGAGGATATGCGTAAAATGCAGTTACTTACCGTTGAGGAAAAGATGGGGAAACTCTCCGCTAAAATGAGTATACCTTTGATTTTACTTATTATGATGCCTATTGTCATCTTAATTTTAGCACCTGGAGTCGTCCAGATGGGACTTGTTTAGGAGTGAATTATGAGAGCTAGATATTTTATTTTCACTCTTTTATTGGTGTCGTTAATTGGCTGCTCTTCAAGTCAATCTGAACTAAGTCTAGACAATGAAGTCGATAGCATGGAGCGAGTGGGTAATTATGATGGTTTAGTTAACTATTATAAAGGTAAGCTTGAAGAATCACCCAACGATACAGTTTCTATGCAGGAGCTAGCTAAAGTTTATTTTGATAAGGGTGATATCGAATCAGCAAGGTTTTATAGTGATTATCTTTTAGGCTTGAAAGTGGTTAATTGGGAGTTATCTCAATTACGAGGTCAAGTTTATAATGCAGATCATAACGATGCTTTGGCGGTAGAGTCTTATCTACGTTCTATTGAGTTGGGAAATAATACGGCAGAAGTAGATGTTCTATTGGGGATATCTCACTGCATGAATGGAGATTATGAGTTAGCCGAGAAATATTTTAATAATGCCAGAATCAAAGGTTACAATGATACTGCGATAAAGAATAATTTGGCATTGATTAAGTTTGCTGATGGAAGATATCAAGAAGTGATTGATTTATTACTTCCATTGTACTTGTCTGATCCTAAAAATAAAAAAGTTCAGGCAAATTTAGCTATTGCTTTGATTAAGTTAGGTCACGTTAAACAAGCCAGTGATGTTTTAGGTAGTAGTTATTCAATCAATGAAGTTACAACCATGTCTAGACGCCTATCTTCAGGCGCTGGGAGTTCAATATGAGAAGAATAGTCAAGTATGCTAAGGGGTCTCTAACCGTCGAGGTGGCTTTAGGCATCATCATTCTCATCACGGCGACGGTAATGATATTCGAAATGGCGTATCGGATTTACGTCTCAAATTTGGTTGAGTTTGCGCTCAGAGAATCGGTTAGGTCAACGACTGTTTTTCAGGGAGATAATTCATACACCAGTTATAATACCAGCTTTTTCAACGTGATGAATGATGAAAGTAAATTATGGTCTTCACTGACGCCTGTTGATAACTTTTCAATGGCAGGCAAATATTATGTGAGTTATGAGGATCTTTTATCTGATAATTATCGTAATGATGGCGATATGCTGATTGATGATTCGGGATATTCCTTCGCCGAAATATCATTGAGTTATCAATATGAACCTATTTTACCTTTGCTTGGTGGAAATTCTGAAATAATTTCATCTTCAGTGTTACTTACTCTCGAGCACGAGGGTTGGGAGAGTGTTAGATGAACATATCGGAATTAACAAATAATGGAGGCTTTCGAAAAAAACGCAACTCAACACTGCAGCGTGGCGCCTTTACCATTGAGTTAGCACTCATTTTATTTGTCGTTATAGCCATATTTTATTTTATGAGTGACGTGAGTCATAAGTTATTGGTTAGAGCAAAACTCGACCGAGTGAGTTTTGCTCTGGTTAACGTAATGAAAGAGCGCACTCGATATTATGATGAAAATGTCATCTTAACTGGTGATGATAGAGACGAAATGGTCATTATTGCCGCTCGTCTGCTAAACACAGCTCCAGAAAGCGTAGCGCTGAGAGTTGAAGCTATGCACGATGGCTCTGCTGCAAATATTGATTCATTCGAAAGTGACCAGTTCAACAACTTAGGTTGTAATGTACCATTAATTTCATCGAAAGAGGTTTTGGTTCCTGTAGAGAACGGAGTCTCTTTCCCTCTTTACCAAGTGTCATTATGTGAAAGTAATTCATCTTGGTTTGCACGTTTGTTGGGGATTGCTAATTTATCAGAAATAACCATTTCATCGAGTTCGGTGATGGTTGGGAGGTAGATATGATAAACCCAAATACATTTAATCGCGGTCCTCATCGTCAGAGAGGTATTGCCGCAATTTGGCTTGGACTGACGTTAATACCTTTGTTAGGCGTGTCAGTTTTTGCACTCGAGGGAACTCGATATATACAAGAAACAAGTCGTTTGAGAGATGCTGCACAAGCTGCTGCCCTTGCAATAACAATTGATGATAAATCGAATGAAGCAGATGCTTTAGCGACTCGATATGTTGATGATTATGTGCGTAGTATCGAGCATATAGATATCACGACAGTAAGGACTTATGAGGAGCCAACTGCGGCGAATGATGATACCGAGAAAATTCAATATGAAGTTGCAGCAGTGACTACCCATAATTCGTGGTTTGCGAGTAATTTAATTCCCTCATTCGATGAAAATCAAAAGCTTGCAGGCTCAGCGCTCGCCGCGAAATATCCTTACTATCTAGGTGATAAATTAGTAGACATTGTGCTAGTCACTGACTTTTCAGGATCAATGAATCGGGATTGGAGTGGGGCAAGTGGTGATGTAAATACAAAGATTCAAACTCTCAAACTAGCTGTTTCAGATCTTGCTGATAATATTTTGGTTGTGCGTGAAGGTGATTCTACAGTGCTTAACCGTCTAGCGATTGTTCCTTTTAACCTCAGAGTTCAGGATAAAATTAATAACAATTTATTCTCAGGAAGTCAGTTGAGGTATAGAAGTGATTACCACTCTTCTGTTTCCTCTAAAACGTATGAAAAAGTCAATTGGCGTTTTTGGTCAAAAAGAACATTAAGTGAAGTCGAAGATTGTGCCGATGATATATTTGATTGCCCTAATATTGGGAATAATAATCAGCACAAACAAGCTAAGAGAGTGTTGGATGTTTTAAATATTAAATCTAGACGTCTTGAAATACCAGAGTATATAGATTATCAGAAATCTGTTGATGATATGTTTAACTATAAAAGAGATAATACAGATTTAAAATTTGACTTTAGAGCGGATACTAATGTTATTTACAATAGCTCAATGACGATGACTAATGGCATAGGTCACTATGTGATTCCTCTTACCAGTGATTCTGATTTGATTGAAGAAATGCAGGATATGAATTCAGGAGGCAATACGGCTTCATATCAAGGTATTTTAAGAGGGCTTCAAGTACTTAATGATGGCATGCCAAGTAATTCGGCTAGTCAGCAGGAGATTGATGAATACAGTCAAAGAGTCAAAATTATGATTATTTTGAGTGATGGTCAAGAATATCCATATACGAGTATTTTACCCGACTTAGTTGATGCCAATATGTGCAATGCTGCAAGAGAGCACTTTCAATCTGAGAATGGCAGCCTGTATATAGGTGTTATAGGTGTTGATTTTGATGCGACTAAACAAAATGGATTTCAGAAGTGTGTCTTAAATCCTGATGAAGATATTATCGATGTACGTAGTCGCGAAGAATTGATTGAACGTATTCAAAATTTAATTGAGAAAGGATCTCGAGGTACTGGTGTATCGAGACTATACGGGTGAGTAAAGATGAAAAATACAATGCTAACAATAGGTATGCTTGTTTCTTTCTCTAGTTATGGGCAGGAGATTAGTGATCAGGTAGTAGAATATTGTGGGAATACTTTTTCAGAGTATTCTCACACCATCGAAATTGGTGAAGTTCAAGGGGTGGCTAGTCATCGTGATGGCTATTGGCAAATTCATGAGGGAAGTCATGATCCAGCTCTCAAGTGGGAGCTTCTTAAGCGCTCACAGTTGATCACTGATCCAAGTGATTGTCTCACTTATATATCAAACCTTGGTATTGCTAGCTTCGATAGTGACAAAGGGCAGCTCGTTGCTCGTGTTAACTTCGCCTTTGATCGTTATTATCTGACCCCTCTTGCTCGTGAAGTGCTTGCTGATGTGGCAAAACATCTCGCAGACAATGACTACCTAGTGACCATTGAAGGCCATACCGATTGGGTGGGCAGTGAAGCTTACAACCAAGGGTTGGGGCTAGAGAGAGCTCAAAGTACGTCTAAACAGCTTTTCACTTACGGTGTTGAAAAAGAGAAAATGACCCTGAAATCATTGGGTGAGTCTGAGCCAATCGCAAGTAACAAAACCTCAAAAGGTAGAGCTCAAAACAGACGTGCTGATGTGTATATTCCCCCAGAGTCTTTTAACCAAGACGATGCCAGTCCAGCCTCTACACAGATAGAAGAATAACCACTATCTCAACGGTCTCATAATCCGAAAATTATAATGCCCACTAATTAGAATTAGTGGGCATTATATTAAATGACTCCGAGTCCAAACCCTATTGCAATAAACAGAGCTACCATCCATACAATCGGCATCTTAATTGTTTTCAATAACCACACACCAACAATGATCAGAGCGAAGTCTATGCCGCTGCTTACTGCGCTTGTGAAGATCGGTTGATATAGCGCTGCCAACAATAAACCGACAACCGCCGCATTCACACCAGTAAGAGCGCCTGCCACCAAAGGTTTGCTTGCAATCGCCTGCCAGTTTTTCAATATACCGAGTAGCAATAAGAAGCCCGGTAAGAACACAGCAATCGTTGCGAGTAGTGCGCCTGTGATCGGTGCCGATGGCATCAATACATAACCTAAGTAAGTCGCAAGTGTAAACATAGGCCCTGGTACTGCCTGTGCTGCTGCATAACCTGTTAGGAAGGCATCTTGAGACAGTTGGTCACCAATACCATTTTGTAGCAACGGAAGTACCACGTGGCCGCCGCCGAATACTAAGCTACCTGCTTGGTAGAACAGGCCAAACACTTCAATACCTTGAGAGTAAGCACTGAATAGAGGCAGACCAACCAGCAAAGCAACAAAAATCACGAGAGGCGTTACCGATATTTTTTGCGTTGAAGGTATCGTTTTGATGTCTTGTGAGGTCAAAAACTTGCTGCCAATGATTGCGGCAAATAGAAGTACCAAGATTTGTGGCCAGATCCCAGGAAGCAACAGGAGAACCACGGCAGTCATGACACATAAAGCGGTCGCGACTTTCGATTGGCAAAAGTTTTTGTACATGCCAAATGTGGCATCAGCAACCACCACCACTGCGAGTAGCTTCAAACCGTGAATGATTGAATTAAACAGAGGTGCTTCCAATAGTTGATTGCTCACCAAAGCTAATATCAACATTAAGATGACAGACGGGGAAGTAAAGCCGATAAACGCAGCAATCGCACCCGTTAAGCCACCTCTTTTGTAGCCAACCGCAAAGCCAACTTGGCTTGAACCTGGGCCGGGTAGAAATTGACTAAGCGCGACAATTTGCCCGTACTCTTCATCAGATAGCCAATTAAGCTTCTCAACAAAGGTTTTACGGAAGTAGCCAATGTGCGCAGCTGGCCCACCAAAGCTAATCCAGCCAAGCCAGAAAAATGTTTTAAAAATTGAAAGCATGTTCGATTCCAGATAAATGTTTAGCGTAATTTATGGTGACTTGCACTATGATTCAAATTAATTGTTTTAATTATAACTATTAATGAAATAGGTTCTTCTGGATGGCTGATTTTAACTGGAAAGGTATCGATCTTAACTTATTGATAGCTCTGCAAGCGTTATACAAAACGAACAGTGTAAGTAAAGCGGCTGAGCGCTGTTATGTCAGTCAGTCTGCAATGAGTCATAGCCTTCAACGACTTCGAAAGTTGTTTGATGATCCTCTGTTTGAGCGGGTAGGTAGCAAGATGGAAGCAACGGATAGAGCGATTGAATTATCCAGTACTGTCGATGCCTTGCTCAATACCATTCAATCTGAAGTACTACTCTCTAAATCATTTGATGCAACAACTTACAAAGGCAGTTGGAAGATTGGTCTTACCGATTATGCCGAGCAGATGTTTGCTCCAGTGTTGTTTGATCTCATTAAACAGTCCTCTCCTGATTCTCAAATTGCGTTGTTCAACGTAAATCGATCTAACTATCAGCAAGTCTTTGACGATGCCAAGCTTGATATGACGATAGGCAGCTTTGGTGAGGTACCAAAGCAATATCGAACAAAGCATTTGTATACGGAGCAACATGTTTGTTTACTTGATCAATCGGTTCTATCCATTGAGGAGCCGATGTCGCTAGAACAATTTGTTGCTGTCGAGCACGCGCTTGTTTCCCCTGCAGGGGCTTTAAAGACGGGAGTGGACACTCGTTTAGGTGAACTCGGTTTAAGCCGGAAAGTCGCGATATCTTCCAGTAACTTTTTAACTGTTAAACGACTCATTCGTGGCAGAGAACTATTGTGTATTGTCCCCAAGCTAGTCGCGCGCAAGGATATGGATAGTGAAGAAACCTTACTAGCTGTGAAGCCACCAATTGATGTTCCAGATTTTGATATCCAGCTTGTTTATAGAAAGGCAAAGCATTTAGATGATAAAAATAAACTACTTAGAAAGCTGATTACTAATGCGATCTCATCTGTGATTTCCGAATAGTTTATTGTGTCGGTTAATCGTCAAATTCATATGAATTAATTTTAGAAAAATCCGGTTTATTATAAGAACCCGACTATACTTAATTTACGACTCAAGGCAGTCGTAAAGAATAGGCTTTTTGATTTACCTAAGTAAAAAAATTGGTTATATCCTCATGATATAGCTTAAAAAACTACCAGGCTAAACGGACTTAGTTGGTCTTAAAGCGCTAGCTCCCCCTAGCGCTTTTTTCTTTTGGTCGAGATAAATTTCGACGTATCAACAACAACCTAAAAAGAGAATCGAGTCCATTTCTTAGCTCGCCAGCGATAGGCCATGATGATTCCACGGAACCACTCGTCCATCGCGATTGCCATCCAAGCACCCAATACGCCATAACCCCAATGCACGCCAAGCAAATAGCTCATGGCAACCCCAATGCCCCACATGCTGAGAATGCCCATTTTGATCGGGAATTTAATGTCGCCAGCAGCCTTTAGACAAGAGATAAAGATAAGGTTAAATACTCGTCCAGCTTCAAGAATGATGGAACCTGCAATCAGTGCCGCCGTTAGCGCAATGATCTCTGGATCTTGCGTGAACAGATCGAGAATTTCGAAACGGAACACATACACCATGCAGGTGATCGCGGTTGACGCGATAAAGCCAACCACAAAGTAACGTTGCACGCGCTTGGTAATCTCGTCGATCCAACCCTTACCAATGTAATAGCCTGTTTGGATTTGGCTGCCTTGACCAATTGCCAGTGCAAACGCAAAAGAGAGGCGAGCGATGTTTTGTGCGTAAGTAAACGCAGCCAGTGAAGACGTACCCATCTGCACTACAAAGAAGGTAATGCTGATCTGAGCCATGTTATAAGAGAGCACTTCTCCAGCGTTCATCGAGCCGATCTTCATGATTTTTTGATAGATGGCTTTCGGCACAGATTTAAACTGCTTCACTGGTAGATAAATCCCTTTGCTTCTGACCACACCAATCAAGATCAACATTCCGATTACTTGGCTAATGACGGTCGCGGTCGCAACCCCTTGCACGCCGTATACAGGCAAACCAAAAGGTTGATATAAGGCACAGTAGTTACCGAATACGTTGATGACACCTGCAATCATATTGATCACCATCGGTGACTTTGAATAGCCATGACTGCGCAAAATAGTGGTGAGAACCACACCTATGGTTACATTGAAGGTGAGAGCACCACTGATGAACAGGTATTCTTGCGCGTACTGTTCGACTTGAGGTTCGAGTTGATAAAGCGGGATAAAATATTCAGCAACAAGAACGGCAATCACACTCAGTAGCACACCGGCAATAATGGCCAGAATGATACTTGCTACACCCACGTGAGCGCTCTCTTGAGTGCGGGAAGCACCATTGTATTGCGCGATTAGAATACCCGTACCACTGCTGACCATGGTCGAGACAATGATCAGGAAAAAGGATATCTGAGAAATAACACCAACGGCAGACACGGCTTTGTCCGAGTATCCCGATAACATGAATACATCACTGGTGTTGAGTGCGGTTCTTAAAAGAACTTCGATAAAAATTGGCCAGGTGAGCGCAACGATTCCCATACGTTTGTTTAGGGTGGAATCAGCATTAGGCATTTAGGTTTTCTCAAAAAAGGGGTAGGCGACGCTATAGTTTAGCTATTATTTAGTAAACGACTATCAAATTAATGTCCGGAAGGCTAATAAGGATAAATAAAATTCGAATAAGTCTTCAGAATTCAATATTTCAGTGAGGGTGATGAAATTTTTGAATGGGATTTCATAGCAAGAGCACTCTTTGCTTTTTGTGAGTAAAAGCTTGCCTGTGTTAGCTGAGTACAACGAACAGAGTAAAAGGATCATGGTAGGCCAAATGGTCTAAGTGCTTGTTTTTCGCTTACGTTACTTCAGATATAAAAAAGGCACTCAGCGAGAAACTGAGTGCCAAAGTCTGAAATTTATGAGGTTAGATTTTCATTGAATTTCAGAAGACAGGTATAGGTTTTTACTTACTCTGCGTCAGTAAAGAAATCGTTGTATAACATGTATAGGTGGGCAGCACTCCAAGAGAAGTTTGGAGCACCTTGTTGTTCACCGTTTAGCGGGTTGTAGTTCTCACGGATAGGACCGTCTTGTACCAAGCCATCGGCGTGGTCGAAGAATGCGCCTGCCATTTCAATCGCATCGTCACGGTAGCCGTAGCTGTCCATACCTTTTAGGCCGAAGTAGAACTGGTCTACCCATACACGTCCACGCCAGTAAATATCTGGGCCAAATGCTGGGCTAGAAAGCGCTGCTGTGCCCAGTGGAACGTAGGTGTTGAACTCTGAGGTATCTTTCATCACAGAGACCACGGCATCAGCGTGAGCTTGTGTTGCTGCACCGTTGAACAGTGGTGACCAACCCTCAGGGCCTTTACCACGCTCGACAATCGGTTTGCCTGCGCAGCCATTGGCTAAAGGCTTGTCTTCAATACGAATGTCATAGAAGAAGTTAGTACCTTCGTCGAACATACAGGTGTTGATGTAGTTCGATAGGTGCTCTGCTTTTTCACGGAACTCTTTCGCTTCTGCGTCTTTACCTAGAATGTCAGCCATTTCTGCTAGGTACTTGTTATCGCTGTACATGTAGCTTGCTTGGTCAACGGACTCTTGCAGCAATGAATAGCCAAGCAAAGTGCCGTCTTCAGCGCGGTTTTGAGCGAATTCAACATCCCAATCACTGCGCTTGCCACCGTTAGCAACGTACGCGTCTAGCTGGTCTTTATCGATGAAACCGAAGGCTGCTGCATCATCACGACCTGATTCCCAAGACGCAGCGGTTTGAGCTGGGCTCTCGATGTAATCGTAGTTGCCTTCTGCTACCACTTTATCCAGTTCAGCTTGGCCTACGACTGTTTCGTGTTTATCGCCACGAACCACGGTGAAGTACATTTCACCTTCAGGTGTGTTGTGTGCTTTGTCGCGTGCTGCGCCGTATTCTGGAACACCGTTGCCGTTGTTATCACGGTTGCGTAGCCACCAGTCGTGGTAAGCCACTAGCTTTGGATACATCTCTTCTAGCCAAGCTTCATCGCTGGTGGTCTTGTAGACTTCCATCACGGCCCATGCAGCTAGGCTTGGTTTGGTATTACGTTCGTTCCAGTTACCGCCGTCGCCGCCACGTTCTGGGCTTAGGTTGTAAGCCAATAGATCTGGCACGTAACCTTCATCCCAAGGGCGAACAGGATCGTCAGCTTGAATTTGGTAGGCAAACATCGCGCGGATGTTATCTTTCGCTACATCTGGGTTGAAGTGAGCCATTGCGTAGGCTTGCTTCCATGTGTCCCAAGGCCAAGTTTGGTTGCCCGAGAACCAACGCGCCGTCACGGATGGTGTCACAGAGTCAAACTCCATCGCACCTGCAGCGCCACGCCAGTTACCGTTTAGGGTTTCCATCGCTTTAACCGCAACACGCTCTTGCTCTGGTGTCGCGTTCGGGTTGGTTAAACCCATCTCAAGATAGCCTTCCCAACGTTCTGCTGATGCGGCTAAGAAGTCGGTAGGGTTTGCCATGATCTTTTTGATTTCAGGCTGTTCCGCTTGCGCTTCTTCTGCCGTTAGAACATGCGAGTATGTGGTGTAGATAGTCGTCGATGCTTCAATGTTTGCCGTTGAAGTAAACGCTAAACCATCAACCGTGGTTTTCGTTGGAATCGACTTGTGAACTTGGTATTCAGACTCACCAGAAGTCAGTAGATCCCATGTCGAACGAACCTTACCGAAGGTCACCTTTAGGCCATCGTCGGTTGCGACGATTTGACGGTCATACTCAGGGTAAGTTTCAGCGATTGTTTTGTCGGTTTGTGCCACGCCTTCTTTGGCGTGCGTCTTTTCTAGCAGTTCACCATCCCACACTAATTCAACCGGTGAGTCGGTAGTGATTTTTGTTTCTAGCAGAGAGGTACGGTTTGAAGCAAAACGCATCGTCATTTCTACGGTCACATCGTCAGATTTTAGCGTCTGAACCAATGCGCCCGGTAGGCTATAAGCTTCCATAGTGAAAGCCACTTTTTTGCCGTCTTTGAACACGCTTAGGCGGTCGAAGTTATCAGCCATGAAGTTGATATATTCTTCGGTAAGCAGTGCTGTACCTGGGAATCCGCCCATGCCTTCTGCACTGTCTGGCAGCAGATGACCGTGCCATGCACCTAGGTCGAAGAATGGGTTAAAGCGTTGGTGGTCATCGAAGTCGTAGTCACGCATGTATTCAGGTGAGCCAGTACGGTCGATAACGTTCTTAAATTCGTTGGCTTGCAGTTGCTCTGTGTCAGAGCCTGAGCCAGAGATTGAGTTTGAAGCACAACCAGTAACGACAAGGGCTGCACCGATAGCGAGAGCTGCGAATGATTTATTCAGTTTCATGATCAATTCCTGTTATTACCAGTAGAAGTATTGCATTGCGAACACCTGAGCGTCGCCGATTTCAGTGTCGCTGCCTACGCCAAAGCGGCTATCGAAAGCAGTCGCAAACGCGCCGTTGCCGTATTCATACCAAACGCCAGCATTGATGTAAGAGGTGATTTCTTTGTCGCCATTGTCACCGTCAAAGTTTGCGTAGTTGTAGGCTGCAGATAGGTAAACGCCTTGTGCCGCTTCGTACCATGCACTGGTTTGAATACCAGACTCGCTACCGAAAGACTCTTGGTTGCCTTTATCTGTATCGTGCCAAACACGAGTGGCGAAGTTTTTGTACTCAGCACCCAATAGCAATAGTTCACCACCATCGTTGTTACGAACTTCACCACCACCCATTAGGGTTAAGTCGTCGGTCAGATCGTATTGAAGGTAACCATTGACCATGGCGTTCTTATCTTTCCATTGGTCTGCGAAGCTGTCGTATTTACCGAAGTGAACAAGAGCATCGTCTTCCGAGAAGTCAGACTCTGGCGCGAAAGAAACGCTGTAGCGAAGCTTGCCTTCTAGGTTTTGAATCTTCACACCAAGGTGCACGTCTCGCGTGTTTGAGATCGCGTAGCCGTATTCAACCGTAGGGTCACCCCACCATTGAACGTCATCTAATGAAGAGTCCATACGACCAATCATGAATTCTGTTTTGTTATCTGTGCGGTAGCCAGCGTAAAAGCGGTTGAAACCACCTTCAAAACCGCCCCAGCCGTGGCCCGTTGCCCAAGCATTGCCTTCGTCATCGGCTTGTACTGTCCAGCCCTCCATATAAGCAAGACCAAACCAATTACCGTGCTCGATAGCCAAGCCAGCTTCAATGTAAGTGCCGTCTGCGTAGCGACCTTTATCATCACCTTCGAGTGCTACATGACCACCAAGGCCAAGCTCACCATAAAAGTTAAATAGGGTTTCAGTTTCTGTTTTAGGGGGCTGAGTATCACTGTGGTTTGCTGCGGACTCTTCCGCGTGGGCAGTGGTACTTAGGGCAGCAAGAATACAGCTTGTAATAAGAGTGGTTTTAGTAAAACTACTTTTCATTTTAATCACTTCTGTGTCGGGTTATAAATGAAGGTTCGTAAGCAGTTCTGACTTCTAATATGGGGTGCTCTTCAAGGCGTATTGGTCAGGTTACTTACGATCGCAAAACCGATATTAATGATAATTTTGGTGTTTAAAATTAATTCAGTTTAAAAGTGTGATCTATTTTTAGTAAATATTTACTTTACTTCTATTTTGACTTTAAGTTGAATGTGTAGAGGCATGGCTAGGGTGATAGCTATTCAGTTGGTGAATTGCTTTATAGGCGGTTAGATTGTTGACTCGAATGTCTTCTTTCTTGAAGGCTTTGGTGAAATTTAGGTGTTGAGGGGGAATGTACCGACAAATAAAAAGGCACTCACCAAATGCGAGTGCCTGAAGTTTAAATGTAAGTGCCTTAAGCTTTCAATCAGAGTGTAGGGTAAAGCTAAGCGTTCGCCGGTTCAGGCTTTGCTTCTAGTTTTTTCTCTTCTGGAGATAAGCTTTTCTCGTATTGACCGTACTTCCACCATGCGTAGCCAAGGAAGATCACGATACCGCCCACGTTGTAGAAGATGATGGTCATGATGTCAGCACCTGTTGGGAAGGTTGACGCAAAGAAGCCAACAGTGAAAATGCCGATCAGAATCGAGACCACGGTAATGCCTGTCATACGTGAGCCCATTCTGAAATCACGAGGTAAGTGATCCAACTTCAAACGTAAATTAAGGTACGCGATCATGATGAATAGCGGTGGCAACATCGATGCTGCAGCTGTCATGTTGATAATGGTACTCATCAGATCTTGAACCGTATCGGACGCCAGTGTCGGAATGAACATCAGTGGAATCACAATCAAGAACTGAATCCAAGCCGCACGCTCTGGAACGCCTTGTTTGTTTAGAGCGACTGTTTTCTCACCGAAGATACCTTTAGGGATTTCAGAGAAGAAAATCTTAACGGGTGTCGCTGTCCACATCAGCAGAGAGCCTAGCATCGCCGTGAATGAAACCACGCCCACAAAGCGATTCATTAGGATTTCAGACAACCCAAAGTGTCGTGCTAGCCCTTCGAATACCTGCACTGAGCCGCCAGTAAATTTAAGCTCTTCTCGCGACACAAACACGTTTGCTAGTACTGAACCCACCGAGTAAAGCGCACCAATGAAGATACCGGCAATGATGATCACTTTAACGAAAGACTTGTGACCACCTTTGATGTCGTTAACGTAAACCGCAACCGATTCTGCACCGCCTGCCGCCATGAATATCCAAGTGATTACGCCAAGGAATGCCCAGTTGAAGCTTGGTGTCATCGCTTCAATTGTGATTGGATCTGCTGGCTCGATACCACCGATCAAAGCACCGCCAGACAACAAGATGTAAGACATTGTTAGCAACAACATAAGCGACGAGGTTAGTGAGGTGATGGGGCCTAGTAGTTTCGCGCCATTGTTTGAAATGTGCGTAGCAATCGCAAACAAAATGGTACTGAGGATCGCCGTGGTGATTGGCGTGAATATGTACTCAAACCCTAAGAACGCATACGACGCATAAGCGATGATTCTAGGCAGCAGAGAGGTGAAGAAGAACAGGTTAACAAACCAGTAGGTATAAGCCGAAATAAACGCCCAGCGGCCGCCTAGAGAGCTTTTAACCCAAGAGTAAACACCCGCTTCAGAGTCTTTATTCAGTGACACAAACTCTGCGACAATCAAACAAAAAGGCACAAAGTAAAAGATGGTGGCTAGAAAGAACATCGGTGCCGAGGAAAGGCCTATCTCGATGTTGTTGTTAATGATGTTGTTGAAGCTGTATACCGCCGCGAAGGTCATAGACAGTAGGGCAAACTTGCCTATCGTACTGCGTTTATTTTCGGACATGATGTTCTCCGGTGAATCACGTTGATGATCGTTATAACTTGGTCCTAGAGAGGGAGGCTCTAGGCCGCACTTTTATTGTTATGTTGGTTTGGCAAACACCCGCTTTGTTTTGTCAGGGTTGGCTCATTGTTGTTTTTATAGATTTACGATCGGACTTCTTAGTGCTTCCCCTTCTTGCTTTTCAGTAAAGTTATTACCAAAACAAAGAGTTAAAGGTTAAGAGGTTCATCAAAGAGATTGTTTGTTTCATGAACGACTATTTGTAAGGCTTGTAGGGGCTTTTTTGTCGTTTTTAAATATGAACTCGTTCGTCTCTTCAGCAAGAAGATTAAAGATTAAGCGGCGGGAAGTTAATCAAAATTGATCAAATATGTGACCTTGAGTAAATAAATTTAGTTAATGTTTTACCTTGGTTTTTATTTGAGTTTTATTACCTATTAATTGGTGTTTTTCGTGAACTGAAACCTTGACGGAACGCCGTTTTTATTTTTGGGGTTTTTATTTTAATTATCTGATTTAAAACAAAAAAAGCGCCAATTAAGGCGCTTTTAACTAGATGTATAGATTCTGGATTACGACTGCTTAGCCGTTTCTAGCTTTGCTTCTTTACCTGCTTGCTTCTTTTCAAAGCGAGAGATCCACCACCATGCGATACCAGAGAATACCGCTGTCATGAAGACGTTGATGAAGAAGGCTTGAACAAGGTCAACACCTGTCGGGAATGCCGATGCTGTCATGCTCACAATGAAGATACCAATCAGTACCGATACTACTGCCATACCTTGAACTCGAGTACCCATGCGGAAATCACGCGGTGTGTCGTCGTGTTTCAAGCGGAATACAAAGTAGGCCACCATGATGAAGATTGGCGGTAGCATTGCGGTACCTGCTGTTAGATTGATTGCTGTATTCATCATGTCTTGTACAGATTCAGAGCCGAAGCCGTTCACCACAAGCATCACGAATACAAACGCGAACTGCCACCAAGCTGCACGTACTGGTACACCGTGTTCGTTAAGCTCTGTTGTCTTCTCGCCGTAAACACCTTTAGGGATTTCAGAGAAGTGAATTTTTACTGGAGCTGCTGTCCACATCATCATCGAACCGAACATAGCAACGAATAGGATAATACCGACGAAGCGACCCGTTAGAGATTGTGAAATGTCGAAGTAGTTTGCCATACCTGTGAAGATTTCAACCATGCCGCCAGCGTAGGTCAGTTCATCACGAGCAACGAATACGTTTACTAGAAGAGAGCCCACTGCGTACATTGCGCCGATTGCGATACCTGCACCAATGATAACCTTGATGAAAGACTTGTGACCGCCCTTAACATCGTTTAGGTAAGCGGCTGCGGTTTCTGCACCACCGGCTGCTTGGAAGATCCAACACATGATACCTAGCGTTGCCCAGTTGATGGTCGGTGTCATTGCTTCAAGCGTGATTGGTTCTACTGGCTCATGGTTGCCGCCCAGTGCCATTAGTGCACCGATAACGTAGATTGCAAACAGAGCGAATACACCGTAGGCCACGATCTCGGCAATCTTACCTAGCCAGCTCGCGCCTTTGGTTGAGATGTGAGTTGCTGCAGCAAACAGAGCAATCGAGATAGCCGATGTGACGACTGGCGAGAAGGCGTATTCATAGCCCAACATCGCGTAAGACGCATAGGCGATTACGTTTGGTAGCAGGGATACAAACCAGAAAAGGTTTACGAACCAGTATAGGAAGGAACCTAGGTAGGCTGCTTTTGAGCCTAGTGGTTTTTTTAGCCAGTCATACATGCCTGACTCAGAATTTTTATTTGCTGATACGAATTCAGCAATGATGAACACGAACGGAATGAAGTAAATAAGGGTCGCGAGCAAAAAGATAGGGGCTGAACTCAATCCCAATTCGATGTTGTTGTTTACAATGTTGCGAACGTTAAATACCGCTGCAAATGTCATGGAGAGTAGGGCAAATTTGCCTAACTTACCGCGTACAGATTCAGACATAGTGTCCTCCGAGGAATCACGTAATTATAGTCGTTATTTCTCAATGCTTCCTTGTAGGGAGGAAGCATTGAGGCTTTGTTCAGCATGTTGGAGCCTTGAACGGCAAGGCTCGATACATACTGTGAATAGATAGCGTTATTGTTTATTTATTGAGGAAGTAACCGTCTTCAATGGTCACTTTCAGTACCACTTTTCGAACTCGGTTATCACCGTGGAAACGGTAAGCCTGATTGTTGTCAAAGATCGCCACTTGGCCTTCAGCTAGCTCACGAGTTTCACCGTTCCCCATTAGGTGTTCGCGGTCGGTTTCATCGCTATAAGCTTGGATCTGCTCTAGCTCTGATTTCGCTGCGAATTCAACCGTTTCACGGCCTTCTAGGTAGTAGTGCACGTCGAAGTAACGACGATTACCGGTGAAGTTTTCTGTGTTACGAGCCACACCGTCTTCAATCATGTAAGCCAGTGAATCACCAATTGAATACATCACGCCATCTTTGATGTTTCCGATGTTTTCAATCGCTTCTACACAGCGTTGCCATTTACGACCATCGCGGTAGACGACTTTAAATTGTTCTAAGTTCTCTAAAACGATCATCGCTTATGCCTCGTTCAGTTGTGGTTGAGCTTTTGGTGCATTCACCGTAAAAAACTCATCGCCAAAGTTGTGATTGATTAGGTGCTGCGCATCGCAATCGCCTGCTTGGAATGGAATCAGAGTTAAACCGTAGCGGAACTCGTCCATGTAAACGCGGTAAGAATCGAGCACTTCGCTGCCCCAAGAGTTAGAGCCTAAGCCCATCACTTGGTGATCTAGGTTTAACGTGATGTAACCGCTTTTCTCTAGCTCAATGGTGTGTTGTGCTTGGTGCAGGTTTTGGTTGGTGTAGAACCATGCGCTGAAGTTGATTTCTTGCTGTGGTTTTACTGCAATACCATTACCCGCGCGGCTTGAAAGCGCAGCCCAACGAACGTGTTGGCGGTTGCCGTTGTTCTGTGGGAACGGGTAGTTCTCGAACATGTCTGCAACGGTTGATTGGTACACATCAATCATGTTGGCTTGCTTGCTGTCTTGGTAGTTCTCTTCAGGGCCGCGTCCGTAATATTGGACTTGGTCGAAGTCGCCGTTGATGCCCATATCAAAACCAATCACAGGAATTACATGAGGGTACTCACCGTAACGTTCGCCGCTTAGCTCAACGTTCAATTGGCCTTCAGCATTAACTTGGTAGCGATATTCACAACGCATGCCGAAATCGAATACTGGTGGAGCAATGATGCTGGTGGTGGTGATCTCTACCTTGCCATTTACCTGTTCAACGTTAACGCATTCAAGGTCAATGCTACGGAAGTGCTCCTGCATAATTTGCAAGTGTGCAGGCTCCCAGTAACCATCGTGCTCTTGTTTATGGTTATCGATCATTGGCTTGAAGAAGTTGATTCGTGGTTCTGACTTAATCATCTCTTCGCCATTGACCAACCATGACGTCAGCTTGCCGTTCACTTTCGAGAAGTTCAGTGCGAAGTTGTGGCCTTTGATTAGGTAAGCTAAACGAGACTCTTCCACATTCAGTGCTGTCGCATTGTTGTTAGTGAAGGCTTCTAGCTGTGCTGTGTTCTCTTTCACTTGGAATTGATACACCGCGATGTCGTGGTTCGCTTCGCTGTAAGGCGTACGAGAATCCTTGCGCACGGTAAAGTTCACAAACACTTCGCGCTCATCAAGTTGTGGCAAGTTAAGTGTCAGTTCACGGCTCGAGTTTTCTGCCAGTTCTTCAATCTTGATGTGTTGCACAGCAATGGTTTCACCTTCAGCACGGATTTCCGCAGTGATGGTGTAGTCATCGATGTTTGAGAACCAAAGTTTGTTGTCTACTGTGAAGGTGCCGTCTTCAGCATTGAAGTCACGGATCTTCACTGGTGCGATAACCTGCTTGTACTCTTTTAAGCCTGGCCCCGGTGTTTGGTCTGGGTAGATCAAACCGTCCATGCAGAAGTTGTAGTTGTTCGGGTAGTCACCGTAGTCACCGCCGTACTTATAGAACTCAGTACCCGCTTCATCACGCGCTAGAATGCCGTGGTCACACCATTCCCAAACGTAGTGACCTTGAATTGCATCGTGCTTGTAGAACACGTTTTGGTATTCGGTTAAGCCACCTGGGCCATTACCCATTGCGTGTGCGTATTCACAGATAATGCGTGGTTTTTCGTGTGGGAATTCACCGAAGGCATTCATCAGTTGAGCACGTGAGTACATGGTTGAAATGATGTCGACCACTTCAGCATCGCGGTCTTCTTCATAGTGAACCAAGCGGGTGTCATCAATCGCTTTTGCCGCATCGTACATAGAGCGGATATTGCAGCCGTAGCCTGATTCGTTACCTAAAGACCACATGATGATAGAAGGGTGGTTCTTTTGAGCGTGGATATGACGTTCGATACGTTCAACAAACACCGCTTCCCATGCAGCATCGTTAGTGATGCGGCTTAGGTCACCAACGTTAGCAAAGCCGTGTGTTTCAACATCGGTTTCGCCCATAACGAATAGGCCATAAATATCACACAGTTCGTAGAAGCGTGGGTCGTTCGGGTAGTGCGCCGTGCGTACTGAGTTGATGTTGTGCTGCTTCATCAACACTAAGTCTTTCTCTACGCGATCCATGCCAACCGCACGACCTTTTAGGTGGTCGTTGTCGTGACGGTTTACACCGTGCAGCATCACGTATTTGTTGTTGATGTAGAACAGACCATCGCGAACTTTAATGTCGCGGAAACCAACGCGCTGTGGAATCACTTCCAACACCTTGCCGTCACCATCTTTCAGCGTAAGCAGCAGTTGGTATAGGTAAGGGTTCTCAGCGTTCCATTGGACAGGGTTAACTACATCGATAGAGAATTGAGTATCGGCATTGCCGCCAGTCTGTTGGTTAGGAACAGTTAGGTTATCTACTGAGCCTTGCGAGATAACTTGGCTGCCATCAAGCAATGCGTACTCAAGGGTTGCGTTTGCCGCTGCTGCTAGGTTTTCTAGTTCCACTTTGCATAACAGGGTCGCGCTTTGGTAAGCGTCGTCGAAGTCAGTGCGAACGGTAACGTCTTGAACGTGCAGTTGTTCTTTACCTACTAGGTAAACGTCACGGAAGATACCGCCCGTCCACCACATGTCTTGGTCTTCAATGTAGGTAGAGTCGGCCCACTGCATCACTCGAATAGAAAGTAGGTTGTTGCCTGCTTTTACCTGGCTAGAGATATCGAACTCAGCGGTTAGGCGGCTGCCTTTGCTGAAGCCCACGTACTCGCCGTTTACGTAAACTTCGAAGTAAGTTTCAACGCCATCAAATTTGATGATGGTTTGTTTCTCGTCCCAGCTTTCGCCAAGGAAGAAAGAGCGTTGGTATGCGCCGGTTGGGTTGTCTGATGGTACGAAAGGCACATCAATTGGGAATGGGAAACCTTCATCTGTGTATTGAAGATCGCCGTGGCCTTCCATTTGCCACATGTTTGGAACCGTGATGTTTCCCCAGTCGCTCATTTCCTGAGAATAGAACTCTTCAGGAACCAATAGCGGATTGGTGAAATAGCTGAAATTCCATTGGCCACTCAATAGTTGGAAGTGGCTGCTCAGTTCACGCTGAAACGTTTTTGCATTTTTTTCTGATGCGTACGAGAAGAAGTATGCACGCGGTGCCATACGGTTCTCATGTAAGTTCAGGAAGTTTTCCCAGTTGTTCACGTTGCCTCTCTCTCGGTCTGAATGCAGTTTGCTGACCGACGTTCTTATGCGTAATTGGGTCGTAGTGAATACGAATATTTTTGGACTGAGGTAATTATTAGTAAAAGTTTTACTAAATGAAATTGGTGAAAACGTTTTACTTTAACTTCATCACGTTTTTTTTGGTCTTTTTACGGTGCTGTGTGATCCACTTAAAAGAATGCTATTGGCTGATTTACGCAGTAGGTTAAAGAGGGAGATATGTGTCGATTGATGTATGTGACGGGCACAAAAAAGGCCACCTTCAACAAAGGTAGCCTTTATTTATCTACTTGATATGTTTAATTATTTTGTTGTATCGCGCAGCTTAAGTTTGCTTGGTACATAGACGCGTAACGGGATGGTTCGGCCGTCGCGTACTTTTTCAATCAGCAGGTTAACGCCTTGAATTCCCATCAGTTCAGAGTGAATACGAACCGTTGATAAAGATGGGAAGGTAAATTTAGCTGTTGGGATGTCGTTTACACTGATCAGCGCAATATCTTCAGGGATGTTTAATCCGTGCTCATGAACTGCTCGTAAAACGCCAATTGCGATGGAATCTGACGCAATAAACATGGCTTTAGGGTAGTCGCCCGTCGCGAGCATCTGTTTTGCAAGCTTGTAACCTGATGAGCTAGAGAAGTCACCACGGTAGATGTCTTGCTCACTGACAACGTTCTTGAGGCCACCATATTCAGCAAAAGCGACTTCACGAATATCAGGGGTATTGACGTCGTCTTGGCCACCAATAAAGCCGATGCGCTCATAGCCTTGGTTGATAAAGAAGTTGGTGATCTCTTTGCTGATCAAAGCCAGGTCGATATCGACAGAGTCATAAGGTTCTGAGTGATCGGTAAAATCGACATAACAGATATTATCGCTCAGCTTTTTAGCTTGCTCGATAACCTCTGGTGTCATTCTACCCACCAACAAAACACCTGTGATTGGTGCTGAATTGATCTGTATTTTACTTTCATAACAGTTGGTTAGCTTAACTTCCATCTTTTCACATTGGGTTTCAATCCCGTGGCGAATCGATAGATAGTAAGGGTCGTTAACTTCCGCTTCTTGCTTGTAGTTATACAGTGCTAGGAAGTGATGGTTTTGTTTTTTACTGCTAACGGTTTTTCGTGAGCTGCTGGTTTTGTATTCCAACTTCTCTGCAATTTCAAAGATACGCCTTTTGGTCTCTTCCTTGACGCTTAATGTTGGATCTTCATTGAGAACCCTTGAAACTGTAGCCAATGATACATTCGCTTCAGTCGCGATATCTTTTAACGTTGCCATACTCACTTCCTGTTATTGGAACATTGCGCTGCTTTGAAATTGGTATTTAGTAAAAAAGCAATGCACCTCTTTATTCTACAGACCTATTGTAATCAAACTGGACGTCATTGCATTAACTTTTAGTAAAATAAATGCTCAACTCATCTGTGATGTCTCAAATCTAACTATCTATAATTATCTTATTAAAATTCAATAAATTAGAGGTTAACAGCTATACATTCCCTCTATGTCATGAGCAGTACCAATGATGAAAGTTAGTGTAAACGTTTACACTTCGTGGTTTTGATCACAGAATTATAGTCAAAATGGCTGCTACTATTTCTGACATACGGTGCTACTGAGCTGAATGTCAGTTCGAGTTAGCCCACGAATGACGACAAAGAGAGGTTGATTGTGAAAGTACTGGTTACGGGCGGCATGGGTTACATCGGAAGTCATACATGCATTCAAATGATACAGGCAGGTATGGAGCCGATCATTGTTGATAACCTTTGCAACAGCAAAGAGCTAGTACTGGAGCGAATCGAATCATTGACCGGTAAGCGACCAACTTTTTATCTTGGCGACATTCGTGATCAATCTTTTCTAGATAGCGTTTTTTCAGAAAACGATATCCAAGCTGTGATTCACTTTGCTGGCCTGAAAGCGGTTGGGGAG
This sequence comes from Vibrio sp. 10N.247.311.47, assembly GCF_041467535.1. NCBI lineage: Bacteria > Pseudomonadati > Pseudomonadota > Gammaproteobacteria > Vibrionales > Vibrionaceae > Vibrio > Vibrio sp. 10N.247.311.47. The sequence goes on along the minus strand of NZ_JBFSUR010000024.1, from coordinate 52,771 downwards.
TCGGTGTCCAAGCCTTTGGAGTACTACGATAACAACGTCAATGGATCATTAGTGTTAGCTCGCAGCATGAAGAAAGCGGGTGTGAAGAGCATTGTATTTAGCTCTTCGGCTACCGTTTACGGTGATCCAGAAGTGGTGCCAATTACTGAAAGCTCTCCAACGGGTGCAACAACTAATCCTTATGGTCGCAGTAAGTACATGGTCGAAGAATGTTTGAGTGATTTGTTCAACGCCGAAAACGACTGGAGCGTGACGTTACTGCGCTACTTTAACCCAGTTGGCGCCCATCCATCGGGCACTATGGGTGAAGACCCACAAGGTATCCCAAACAATCTGATGCCGTTTATTGCTCAAGTAGCGGTAGGTCGTCGCTACAAATTGGCTGTTTTTGGAAACGATTACCCAACAGTCGATGGCACAGGCGTTCGCGACTATATTCATGTTATGGATTTAGCGGACGGACACGTAGCCGCATTGAAAGCGGTGGGCGAGAAGGCGGGTTTACACATTTACAACCTAGGCACGGGCAAAGGCTCAAGCGTACTCGAGATGGTTGAAGCCTTCGCACAAGCATCGGGTAAGCCAGTTCCTTATGAACTTTGCCCACGCCGCGCTGGTGATATTGCTGAATGTTGGGCAAGCACTGAAAAAGCAGAGCGCGAGCTTGGCTGGAAGGCGACGCGTAGCGTGATGGAGATGACGGCAGATACGTGGAATTGGCAGTCAAATAACCCGAACGGCTATTCCCCTTCGTAATTGAAGCCGCAGCGTTGTTAGCTGCGCTTACCAATTCCAATCACATAGAAGATCTATGCTCATGGATATTGGAAATCTTGCTGCCTAGCTGCAACTCCAATTTCTTTGGGGAAGGCAAAGACAAGATATGAGAAAAGAGAGATTCCAGATATCTCGTGCCTCTATTCTGGAATGACGGATGAGCATAAGGCTATGAAGTGGTTGCCTTTGCACAAATAGCACAACGAGATCACACGTCATTCCCTACAGCGAGGAACGAGCGTGATAGGGAATCTCCTTGTAGAAGAATTATTCATCTTGGTGAATTGACCAAGACACAAAATTTGAGAGCAATCTAAACATGTCAAAAGTTGAATTTAACCCAGTAGACCATCCGCACCGTCGTTATAACCCATTAACGGGTCAGTGGATCTTAGTCTCACCGCACCGAGCAAAGCGTCCTTGGAGTGGCCAAGATGAAAAACCATCGACAGCGCAGCTTCCTGAGTATGAGAAAGAGTGTTTCTTGTGCCCAACCAATACGCGTATTTCGGGCGATGAAAACCCAGATTACGACGGCACTTATGTATTCAGTAATGATTTCGCGGCGTTGATGCCTGACTCACCTGATGCTCCAGAGTCCGATAACCCTCTATTCAAGACTCAAGGTGTACGTGGGTTGAGCCGCGTGATCTGTTTTTCTCCGGACCACAGCAAAACGCTGCCGGAGCTTCCGGTAAACAAGATCCGTGGTGTGATTGATACCTGGAATGAACAGATTGAAGAGCTAGGTAAAGACTACCTGTGGGTTCAAGCGTTTGAAAACAAAGGTGAGACCATGGGCTGCTCTCAGCCACACCCACACGGTCAAATCTGGGCAAACAGCTTTTTACCCAATGAGATTGAACGCAAAGAAAAACTACTAAAAGAGTACTTCGAACAACAAGGTTCTAATCTTTTAGTGGATTACGTTGAAGCTGAAATGAAAGACGGCTCTCGTACTGTGGTTGAAACCGAACATTGGATTGCTGTGGTGCCTTACTGGGCAGCGTGGCCATTTGAAACCATGTTGCTGCCAAAAACACACATCCGCCGTATGAGTGAACTGACTGACGAGCAGCGTGATGATTTAGCGCTTGCGATTAAGAAGCTGACGAGCCGTTACGACAACTTGTTCCAATGCTCATTCCCTTACTCAATGGGCTGGCACTATGCGCCGTTCTTCGAAGAAGGTACTGACATCGACCATTGGCAGCTACATGCGTTGTTCTACCCGCCACTGTTGCGCAGTGCTTCGGTTCGTAAATTCATGGTCGGCTACGAAATGTTGGCTGAGTCTCAGCGTGATTTAACCGCAGAACAAGCGGCACAACGTCTTCGTGATTTGAGTGACGTTCACTACAAAGAGCAGGAATAGCCTGTTCCGTTGATAGTAAAACTAATCGATAACTCGGTTACTAAATAAAAAAGCGAGATTCCTGATATCTCGTCCCTCGATTCTGGAATGACGGCAGGTGAAAGGCCTATAAGTTAGGAGCTTAAGAGCTTAAGTTTTTAGGAGCTTAGGAGCTTAGACGCCGATGTTGTCATTCCCTACCGTGAGAGATGAACGAGATAGGGGATCTAAAAGAATTAAAGTGGTGCCGTAAAGGGGCCATAACCAATTGAACAAAGAGTTTAACCAGAGAGTTTACTTATGTCTGACCTGATCCAAAACGTGAAAGCATCTTTTGAGCAAGTCCTTGGTTACCAAGCGACTCATATTATCCAAGCCCCAGGTCGTGTGAACCTGATTGGCGAGCATACCGACTACAACGATGGTTTTGTTCTACCGTGTGCCATTAACTACCAAACGGTAGTGGCAGCGGCTCAGCGTGACGACAACATCGTGCGCGTAGTATCAGTAGACTACGGTAATGCAGTGGATGAGTTCGACTTAACTCAAGAGATCACATTCCAACAAGATAAGATGTGGGCTAACTACATTCGTGGTGTGGTGAAGTGCTTAAAAGGTCGTGGTTTTGAATTTACAGGTGCAGACATCTCTGTAACGGGCAACGTGCCTCAAGGTGCAGGTTTAAGTTCTTCTGCGGCACTGGAAGTGGTCATCGGTCAGACATTCAAGGTGCTTTACAATCTAGAGATCAGCCAAGCCGAAGTGGCGCTAAATGGTCAGCAAGCCGAAAACGAATTTGTGGGCTGTAATTGCGGCATCATGGACCAAATGATCTCTGCAGAAGGTCGCACAAATCACGCGATGCTTTTGGATTGTCGTAGCCTAGAAACTCAAGCGGTTTCAATGCCAGAAGATATGGCTGTAGTTATCATCAACTCAAACAAGAAACGCGGCTTAGTCGACAGCGAATACAACACGCGTCGTGAACAGTGTGAAGAAGCGGCGCGCATCTTTGGTGTTCTTGCACTTCGTGATGTGACTATTGAACAATTCAAAGCGAAAGAGTCTGAGTTGGATGAAATGGTCGCGAAACGCGCTCGTCACGTGATCACTGAAAATGACCGTACCGTTGAAGCGGCTCAAGCTCTGCGTACTCATGATATGAAACGCATGGGTGAATTGATGGCTGAATCACATGCGTCAATGCGTGATGACTTTGAAATCACAGTCAAAGAAGTCGACACCTTAGTTGAGCTAGTAAAACACGTGATTGGTGATCAAGGTGGCGTGCGTATGACTGGCGGTGGTTTCGGTGGTTGTATTGTGGCATTGGTTCCACCTGCATTGGTTGATGAAATTAAAACAACCGTTGAGCAGAAATATCAAGCGGCGACGGGTCTAAAAGAATCTATTTATGTGTGCCAAGCGAAAGACGGAGCAGGCTTAGTTGAAGTAATCTAAACGCTTCGAGACTTAATATAGAGCTTACCAAGTAAAAAGATCATGGTAGGCCAAATGCTAAAGCCTTTATTTCAGATAGAGGCTTTTTACTGGCACTAGAAGGAATTTAGAATGACACAAGAGCAAAACCTGCATCAATCCATGACACAAAATCCAGCCTATGATGGCCAACCCGCTCAGTTAGTGACGCTATCAAATACGCATGGCATGCAAGTGACATTCATGGACATTGGTGCAACATGGTTGAGCTGTATCCTGCCAGTAAAGGGAAATAAAAGAGAGGTTTTGTTGGGTGTTAACTCAATGGAGAACTTCGATAAACAAGCCAGCTATATGGGCACAACTGTTGGTCGTTATGCTAACCGCATAGCCAATGGTCGTTTCAAAATTGATGGTCAAAACTACAAGCTGGAAACCAACCAAGCGGGCAATACTTTACATGGTGGTCCGAACGGTTTTGATAAACGTCGTTGGAATATTGCCGAGCAAACCGAAACGTCAGTGATGTTTACTCTTGAGTCTGCTGATGGCGACCAAGGATTCCCGGGGAATTTGAATGTGTCGGTGCGTTATGACATCACCGAAGACAATCGAGTTTCCATTAATTACTCTGCAACCACAGACAAGCCGACCGTAGTCAACCTAACGAATCATGCGTACTTCAATCTACTTGGTGCAGAAGCCGGCCACGATTGTTTGTCACACATTGTGAGCATCAACGCCAATCAGTTCTTACCGACCAACTCGGTAGGTATTCCATTAGGCAATCTTAAATCGGTGAAATCGACCAGCTTCGACTTCAATCAGCCTATGATGATCTCAGAGCGTTTGTTGGGTGATGAACAGCAGAAAGCAGCAAAGGGTTACGACCACTCTTTCCTATTGGCTGATGGCTGTAAGCGCACTCAATGCGCAGCTACCGTAACGTCACCAGATGCGCTCGTCACACTAAAAGTATTTTCAACCAAACCTGCGATGCAGCTATACACCGGAAACTGGCTTGGTGGTACACCAAACCGAAGTGGTGGCAGCTATGAAGACTACGCTGGATTGGCGTTAGAAACCCAGTTCTTACCTGACTCTCCTAACCACCCAGAGTGGAAGCAGGACAGTTGTATTCTCAAGCCTGAACAAGAATATAACTACCGTACCTGTTACCAGTTTGAATTTTCGGGGGATTCTTCAAACTAGTACGCTCTAGCTCAAAACGGTTATGCCAATTGCTTTTGTTTGTGAATAGAACGATGTGAGTTATCGCGTTGTTCTTGGGGGATGAGCAAAAGTGGCGCTCAACAAGCGTGTGATTTATTAAGCGCGATTGTTGGGTATCAGAGTAAGGTAGGAAAGCCCTAACAGAAGCGATTCTGTTAGGGCTTTTTTTTGTTTGTTGTTTGGTGAGTTGACCAGAACTTAGATTTTCTCTACCGAATTACGGCGCACCAAAGTCGGAGAGAACATCATTGGCTCCGTTGAGGTGTTTTCACCTTTGGCTAAGTGCAACGCGAGTCGTGTCGCTTTCTCTGCCATCATCTGAATCGGGTAGCGAATGGTGGTTAGCTTTGGATGAACATAGCGTGCAATCAAGCCATCATCGAAACCGATGATCGACATTTTGTCCGGCGCTTGAATACCGTTTTCATCTAGGACAGACAAAGCACCTGCCGCCATGTAATCGTTGTACGCAACAATGCCTGTGATCGGCAGAGACTTGGTTAATAGGTTAGTCATCGCGTATTCACCCCCTTCACTGGTGGGAGCTGAGTATTCAATATAGCTGTCAGATAACGCTATTTTGTAATCCGAGAGTGCTGACAAGTAACCTTGTACACGCTCATCGGCATCTTCAATGCTGTGCGATGAAGCGATACAGGCAATATTTTTATGACCATGACGGATCAGATATTCAGTCGCAAGATACGCGCCTTTCTTGTTGTCCAAGAAAATACAACGGTTAGCAATCTCAGCAATATAGCGATTGATCAGCACTAAGCCTTTGACTTCTTTTGAGTAGGCAATCAGTTCTTCGTCTGTCAGGCCTTTTGAGTGGATCACTAAGGCGTCGCAACGGCTATTGATCAGTAACTCAATCGCTTGTCTTTCTTCTTCACGATCGTGTGAGCCATTACCGACGAGGATATGCTTTCCGTTCTCACGAGCGACATTATCGACAGCCTTAACCAGCGTGCCAAAAAAAGGATCGGAGATATCACCAACCAACACACCGACGGTATTGGTGCTCTGGCTTACCAGCGCGCGAGCATTGGCATTCGGGCGATAGCCTAGTTTAGACATCGCTTTGGTGACGGATTCAATTGAGTTCGCACTTGCCTTCGGAGACTTATTTACGACTCGAGATACGGTTGCAACAGAAACACCAGCTTCCCTTGCGACATCTTTAATTGTTGCCATTTTTAACCTCTATACATTGCTGCATCTATTTAACACCGACAATGAGTGCAAGGCAACGAAACTCTCATTTTACTTCCAGTAATGAGATCTTTACCGCTTGTAATTATTAGGCTTAATGCTAGTGTAAACATTTACACTTTACTTAATTTTAGTAAATGATTTAATGAGTGAAAATAAATCAATATAGGAAGTGAGAAATGGATACTGTCTCTTATGGTGACTTTGCTAAGTTAGAAATGCGTGTCGGTAAGATCATTGAGGTTGTGCGTCATGAAAACGCAGACAAGCTTTACATCGTGCAAGTGGATATCGGTGAGAAGACGCTACAAACGGTGACCAGCCTAGTGCCTTACTACACCGAAGAAGAGTTGATGGGTAAGCAGGTTGTTGTTTTGTGTAATCTAGCGAAGGCGAAGATGAGAGGCCACACTTCTGAGTGCATGTTGTTATGTGCCGAAACGGAAGATGAATCTGAAAGTGTATTGCTGACCCCGGAACGTGCGATGCCTGCAGGTATTCGTGTCGTTTAAGATCGCTTTAGGTTGGTGAGTCAATGTGTTCACCAACCTAAATCAACTAGCTTCGAACAGTCAGTATCAAGCCATCAATCACACTGTGGTGGTGATCTGAAACCCCAGCAAGATTGCCGTATTTAGGCTGGTGGCGATCATTTTCTAATGGGTGATGCCAACCTTGTGTGTGTTGAACAAAGTGCGCCGCAAAGCTTTCAGACACTTCTAAACATCCAGCTAAGACCGTATCGACATAGGTTTGAACGATAGGGCTGTTTTCGCAAGGTGCTTGAATCTCGTCTTTGATGTAAACCCAGATCGCTTGATCCTGTTTAAACTTATTTTGGCTTTCTATCTGAGAGGCCTTTAATTCGATTCGGTGATAACCACGCTCACGGCGATCAAACTCAGTCAGCGCAATATCATCCACTTCAAGTAAAACTCCATTCACTTGTCCCTCACCGAGGTTCACGATCAAAGGTGACAAAACATAGCTGTCATCGATCTTACTCCAATGACGAACTAGGCCATGCACTATCGCAGGAATCGCTTGTCCTGTTTGACCTGTGAGTTGACGAGAAGAGGAGTTGATCAAGCTACCATAACCAAAAATATACATCGCGTTCCCTGTCTGTTCTTTTGTATTTGAGACTAGTCTTACTATATGTTTGGCTTCATCAAATGTCAGTAGTTTTTTACTTTGCACACTTATGAGTCTAAATGACTTTTATGGGGTGTGTTTTATTGACACTTTTTTGAAGCCTAAAGACTCCTTGTTGCTTGTTTTTATTGGCTTTATACCTTTGGCGCGTTTCATGCATTACGTTAGGCAATATTGCAGTGATGATTACTGCATCATGAATTTGACTATGAAATAGCAATTCCCAGAAGCCACTCTTGGCTTGTTATCTGAAATGAGGAACGAGTTTGTTAAATATCACAGATAAAAGTGTAGAAGATGCGATTCCTGCATATCTTCGATTAGGTTTTAGACCTTTCTTCTTTTTAGGCAGTCTCTATGCTGTGATCGCGATTGTGGCTTGGGTCATCATGTTCCAAAACGGTCAGCCAGAAATGCTAAAAGTACCGGCGCTTTGGTGGCACGTACATGAAATGCTGTTTGGCTTTGCCATGGCGATTGTGGTCGGTTTTGTGTTAACTGCGGTGCAAACGTGGACGGGCGTCAATGGAACCAAACACTATCGATTAGCGGTACTGGTTGGTTTGTGGTTGGCACCTCGTATTCTGTTTTGGACCCCCGCACCGTTATGGCTGATCTCATCGGTTGAGGCGTTGTTCTTAATCTTCGCCGCTTACGAAATTGGTTTCCGAGTTGTTAAATCGAAAGGCTGGAAGAATCTATTCTTTGTGCCGCTGTTTATATTGGCTATCGTGGCGAACTTTGCTAGTTACGCGACCGTTAAAGGTATGCCTCCATTCCCATCGTCTGCAGTATGGCACGCAATGTTATGGTGGTTTACCTTGCTGCTATCAGTGATGGGTGGGCGAGTTATTCCGTTCTTCACGGCACGTCGCTTCGATTTTGAAAAAGCACAACCACTGGTTTGGTTAGAATGGTTAGCGAATCTACCTTTGGTTGGCTTATTTGTATTGAGCTTCTTCCCATTGACCTTTGCTCAAGTCGGCAATGAGTTGATGGTATTTGCAGGTGTGACTCAGTTGGTGCGCTTTATCCGCTGGAAGCCTTGGACTACGTTATCTGAGCCCTTGGTGTGGTCACTGCATGCGGCTTACCTATGTATTCCTTTAAGCTTGCTGCTACGTGGTTTATTAGACAACCCGTTCGCGAGCCACAACATGCTGCACTTGTTTGCGATTGGCGGTTTGAGTGGGTTAATTCTTGCGATGATTACGCGCGTGACAATGGGGCATACCGGTCGTGCTATCTATAAAGGGCCAAGTATGGCGTTAGCGTTCTCGGCTATTTTTGTCGCGGCTTTGGTTCGCAGCGTAGGTGTGACTTTCTTCCCTGCGTATTTATTTGAGATGGTGAACATCAGCGCGGGTTTATGGACGTTAGCATTCGGGTTGTTTATCTGGAAGTTCGGCATGATGCTTCTAACGCCAAGAGTGGATGGTCACCCAGGCTAAGCCTATTGATTTTCGAACCCATTTTGAAAGGGAAGCACTGAGCTTCCCTTTTTTGATCGCAGCAAAGCTCCATTCTCAAAGGTCCATTCTCTTAGGGAGTATTTTCGGCAAGATATTGGCGCACTTGTGCAATGAGATCTTCTTTGGCGTGAGGCGAGATGAAACTCGCTTCGACAGCATTAATACTGAATTGCGCTAATTCGTTTTTCGTCAGTGGATGAGCATTGGCGACGGCGAGGAAGTTATCATTCATATAGCCGCCGAAGTAAGCCGGATCATCGGAATTGATGGTGACGCACAGCCCTTTTCTCAGCAACTCGACGATATTGTGTTCTTGCATGGTGTCGAAGACCTTTAGCTTGGTATTCGATAGCGGGCATACGGTCAGCGGTGTGCGTTTAGCGATTAGCTGTTCCATCAAGTCTTCATCTTCTACACAGCGAACGCCATGATCAATACGGGTGATGCCCAACAAGCTCAGCGCGTCACTAATATTTTGCGCAGGGCCTTCCTCTCCGGCGTGCGCGACGGTCAGGAACCCTTGGTTGATCGCCTCTTGGAATACATGCTTAAACTTCTCCGGCGGGTTTCCTTTTTCCGACGAATCCAGCCCGACGGCAATGATCTTATCTTTGTAGGGAAGGGCTTGTTGGAGTGTTTCAAAAGCGCTGTCTTCATCAAGATGGCGCAGAAAGCACATGATCAGTTGGCTGCTGATCCCTAGTTCTTGCTCCGCTTGATTCAAAGCTTGAGTAATCCCACTTATGATGACTTCAAAGGCAATGCCACGTTCGGTGTGGGTTTGAGGGTCAAAAAAGATCTCAGTATGAACCACATTATCTTGTTGGCACTTGAGTAGATAAGCCCAAGTCAGGTCATAGAAATCCTGTTCATGAATCAGTACGTTAGCGCCTTGATAATAGATATCGAGAAAAGACTGAAGATTGTGGAATTGGTACGCGTCTCTTACTTGGTCTGGGCTATCAAAGGGAATCGACACGTTATTGCGCTTGGCCAGTTGGAACATCAGCTCAGGTTCTAGCGTGCCTTCAATATGTAAATGCAGCTCAACCTTGGGTAAATGTTTGATGAAGCTATCCATAGCAACTCCTTAGCTATTTTAATTATGGGCGGAGTAGGCGAGACAGTAGAGTCTGTAAACCTGAGCCTGCAGGTTATCTCTTTCATTTATCTCTGTTTGAGCATAGTTCATTTCATTGTTGTCGATAAAATTGCACAGAAGTTGATGATGAATCGAGAGTTACGAACCCATTGAAATCCGGCGCAAACGATTTGCAGCATGGGAGTGTGATCCGCTGCAAATATTTGCAGCAATATTCATTGATTTGTGCTCTAATACCGCGCTTACCAAGGGATGGTGTTAAAAGATGCTCACTTAGATGGAGTTATCAAAGTGACCGATCCCTTAATGATCTCCCTTAGGAAAAAATAGAACATGTCTAAGAACAAAAAATTTGATATCCGCCTTACAGAAAAACGCAACGGTTGGTGTGCAGAGATTACTCGTCAAGTAACGTCTCGCAGCACTACAGTATCTAAGCGTGAGTCTGGTTTCGAAACTGAAGCTCTAGCACAAGAGTGGGCAGAGAAAGAGCTAGCATCTTTCATCGCTAACCAAGCTGAACGTAACGAGCGTAAATCAGAGCAACGTAAAGAGCGTGACGAACTACGTCACACTAAAGAGCTTAAAGCTGAGCAAGCACGTGAAGCGCGCGCTAAAGCTCGTGCAGAAGAGCAACAAGACGCTGAATAATTCAGTGCATGACTAATTTATAGATCCCTTAATTTTAAGATAAGGGATTTGTGAAAAAAAGCCCCGATACAACTTTTTTCTTTCGAGTTAAAAGTGTTTTGGGGCTTTTTAGTTTGTGGAGTTCTGTTTTATTGTGTTTAAGAGCTCGGTTTGGCTTCTCGCTTTTAACGTCGAGCTCTTAAACTGTTAAGCATTGTCTGATCAGTTATTCAGTGCAGTTAGCCAATCGTCTTCTGCCACTTCTTCAATGTAGCTTTCTACTGATTGGCCTACTTCTTCATCGTCTTGTTTGAAGTAAGCAATGTGGAATACTGCATCACCTTCGTTGACAAGAGGCAGCGTTTGCTGGCCAATCACAATACCACCTTTGGTTGTGATCACTTGGCCTTCTTCGTGGCCCAAAGGAGAGCTGATGTAAGCTAGAGTTTGCCCAGCCTCAACTTGCTCACCAAGTCTTACCATATTACGCAAGATGCCGTCTGATTCAGCGCGGATCCAGCTGGTGGATTTGCTCAATACTGGCTCTGGCAACTTCTTACGGTTAGGGCGCAACATGCCTATTTCTTTCATCACTTGATGAACGCCTAGATAGCCTGCACGAATCGCTAAAGGATCAAAACGCAGCGCTTCACCACCTTCATAAGTCAGTACCGGGATGCCCAGTTTTTCAGCTTCGCTACGCAGTGAACCATCACGCAAAGGTGAATCAATGATTACTGGCGTTGCGAACGCTTTCGCAATTCGTAATGTTTCTGGATTTGATAGGTTTGCACGAATCTGTGGCAGGTTAGTACGGTGAATAGCACCTGTATGTAGATCCAAAATGTAATCACAGTGCTTCGCTACGTTTTCGAAGAAGGTGTAAGCGATGCGTGATGTCAATGAGCCTTTCTCACTACCTGGGAAGCAACGGTTTAGGTCGCGACGGTCTGGTAAGTAACGAGATTTATGAATGAAGCCAAATACGTTTACGATCGGCACAACAATTAATGTACCTTTCAGTTTATTAGGTTCTATTGCGTTAGTTAACTGTCGTGCAATCTCAACACCGTTTAGCTCATCACCGTGAATAGCAGCGTTTACCATTAGTGTTGGGCCTGCTTGGCGACCGTGGATGATCTCAATCGGGATCGAAAGTGGAGAGTGCGTGTAAAGCTGAGCTGCCTGTAGTTCAATCTCTTTTCGTTGTCCTGGCTGAACAGTATAACCAAGTAATTCGAATGGTTGATTAGGTTTTAGTCTTGCCATTTAGGTTGTTCTCAACATGGTGATAATTCGTTAACACGGAATGTAGCAATCGTTGATTTTTAGTACGAATCAATCGCTTTACGGTGACGACAAAAGTTTTTTATGAAGGGACTTCTGAATTGGTTTCAGTTTTTTATCTGGCTAATTGAAGGGTGTTTAAAATTTTGAATTTTCTGACAATACATTAACTTAGAGCTGATATTTGTCATTCAGTTCGTTGGTATTATCCACCGCCATTTTTTGGCGGCCAAATTCAAATATTGAGATCAAAATGAAAAAAACAATTTCAAAAGTTGTAGCACTAGCGGTGGTATCTGTTGCTTTATCTGGCTGTGTTGGTAGCAACGCAGTAACGGGTTACCTAATGAAGTTCAACATCAAGGCTGTTGATAACCGTTACGCTCGTGGTGGTTTGAACATGCTACTTGCACCTGCATACGGTCTAACAGTTGCTGCCGATTACCTAGTATTCAACTCACTAGAGTTCTGGACTGGTAGCAACCCACTAACAGGTGCTCCGCACATCTTTGATACTAAGACTGATACTTACCTAGACATCAACCACCAACTTGATCCGTCTCTAACGGAAGCGCCAGTGGGTCCTATCACGAGTGCAGATGTGATCGAAAAAGGTCAAATGCAGCAGATTGATGAAAACACGATCCAAATGGACATTACTTACCAGTCTGGTGAGCGTGCGACGTTAATCGGTGTTCGTGATGGCGAGATGGTGACGTACTTCATCGATGGCGAAGTGGTGGCACAAACTTCAATTGATGAGCTAGAAAGCTACGCGGCTTCACGCGCTTAATTGTTTATTTAGTCACAAGTAGTAGCTACAAAGATTAGATACAAAAACAGGTACTCATTGAGTACCTGTTTTATTTTGTCTCAGATAAACGGTGTTTACTGTAAAACACCATTTACTGAACAAACATAGCTTATCGAATTAAGCTTTTTCTGGGATCGCTTCAAGCAATGCAACCATTTGGTTCCAGAATAGCTCAACGGTGTCGATCTTCACTTTCTCATCAGGAGAGTGCGGAAACTTGATGGTTGGGCCGAAAGAAACCATATCCATGTTCGGGTAAGGTTCTTTGAATAGACCACACTCAAGACCAGCATGGATAACCATGATGTTTGGCTTGTGACCGTAGATACCTTCGTACATGTCACGGAAGATATGCATGATTTCTGAATCTGCGTCTGGTTTCCAACCTGGGTAAGCACCAGAGAACGCGATGTTAGCGCCTGCTAGTTCAGCAACAGAGTGAAGCATGCTTTCTACTTGGCTACGACCTGAATCGATAAGAGAGCGGATCAGGCAAAGTACTGTGATTGAGTTCTCTTCTGTTGTGATAACACCTACGTTTAGAGACGTTTCCACAACACCTTCAATCTCGTCACTCATACGAATCACGCCGTTTGGACATGCGTTAAGTGCCGCGATAAAGCGAGCTTGGTCTGCTGACGCAAGTGCGCCTATTTCTACAGAAGCTTCTTCATTGAAAGTCACGATGCTGTCTTCTACTTTACCTAGCTCTGTTGAAAGCAGCTCAGTGTAGTAGTTGTATAGTGAAGCCAGTTTTTCTTGGTTTGCCGCAGGAACAGCAACCGTTACGAAACCTTCACGAGGGATCGCGTTACGAAGGCTACCACCTTTGAATTCGACGATGCGAAGGTCTAGCTCTTTTGCGTGACCCGCTAGGAAGCGAGCAAGCAGTTTGTTTGCGTTTGCACGACCTGTGTGGATGTCACAACCAGAGTGACCGCCTTTTAGGCCTTTTAGCGTTAGCTTACGTGTTACGAAGTCAGCTGGAATCGCATTACGAGCAATTTCAAATGTCATTGCGCCGTCGATACCGCCAGCACAACCCATGTACACTTCGCCTTCTTGCTCTGAATCGGTGTTAAGAAGGATATCGCCTTCTAACCAACCCGCTTCAAGACCGAAAGCACCAGTCATGCCTGCTTCTTCATCTACTGTTAGTAGAACTTCGATAGGGCCGTGCTGAATTTCGTTTGAAGCAAGAACCGCTAGGCAAGAAGCCATGCCCATGCCGTTATCAGCGCCAAGCGTTGTGCCTTTAGCTGTAACCCACTCACCATCAATGTATGGTTGAATTGGATCTTTAGCAAAGTCATGAACTGTGTCTTCGTTCTTTTGTGGAACCATATCGATGTGAGCTTGTAGCACTACACCTTTTTTGTTTTCCATACCCGCCGTTGCTGGCTTTTTGATGAATACGTTACCCGTTGGGTCACGACGTACATCTAGGCCTTGCTCTGTTGCCCAAGCAATAATGTATTGAGCAAGCTCTTCTTCATGCTTAGAAGGGTGTGGGATTGAGCAAATCTTATCGAAGAACTGCCAGATAGGGGCAGGGGATAATTTACTGATCTCAGAATGGAATTCAGACACGGATGACTCCTTTTTTATTTAATAACCATATATTTAGGTTTTGTATGGGGAAAAGCCTAGAACAAAAATCTAAAATATGGGTCTGTTTTGATGGCAACAGCATACCACTTGAGCGTTTTGACGAGTAGCGGTTCTAAACCTCAAATAGCTCAAATTTTGAAAGCGATCTTGTCCATCTGATCACAGCTAAGCGCCTTGATGCTTATAAATGGAGCACGCAAACGTTTGTTTAATTCTATTCTGTAATTTTATTACAAAAATAAGTTTGTAAAATAACCGTAAATGGCCAAAAATGTGACGTATAGCAAAAAATACTTGTAATCTTTTTTCTTTAGGGTATATTAATAACCAACTTCTGAGATGAAGAGTAAATGCTCAAAGGATGAGTCCGTTTTATCGCCTCCAAGGAACCGAGAAATCAAATTCGTTTTTTATTGATTTATTAAGGTGATAGTTATGAAAGGTTTACCATCTGCAATGTTCTGGATTAACAGCTCTGTTTACACTAGCAACTTTGCATACCCTACAAGCTTTGGTTACTAATACCGTAAGCATGTAACTCGAACAGTTTTGTTCACCCCTATATATTGGAATTCTTTTACAGCCCTTTTGGTTGACAGATTCTACCGCCACTCAGTTTTGAGTGGCGTTTTTTTTGCCTGCTACTTTTCCAAACCGCTTTCGCTTGTCACTTTCCTTGCTGTTCTGCGTGGTTGTTTTTTAAACGCCGAAATATCAATTTGCGCCTTATTACTGATCCTGTTGAAAAATACATAACTATTGTGAGTTTGAATTCAGAATTTACTGGCTAGATTATCAATGAAAATAACCGATGGTAGAAAAAACAACCAACTAGTTTTAGTGAGTCTATTGTTGTTAATTGTTTGTTTTTAATGGTTATTTATCGATGATATCTTCATTTTTAATCGCTTTGTTTCATACGGCATTCTGATAAATATCAATTAGAGCCTTAATTCTATCTGGAATTTGTTATTTGATAACTTTATAATCCACAGCCAATCGATTACGCAACCGTTTACTTTTTACCCTTATAGGATTCGATAATGTTCGAAAAGCTATTCAAACTCAGTGAAAATGGCACCAATGTGCGCACTGAAATCATCGCAGGTCTAACAACCTTCCTAACAATGGCTTACATCATTTTTGTAAACCCAATGATTCTAGCTGATGCTGGTATGGACCATGGCGCTGTATTTGTAGCAACCTGTTTAGCGGCTGCTATTGGCTGTTTCATCATGGGCTTTGTTGCTAACTACCCAATTGCTCAAGCTCCAGGCATGGGTTTGAACGCATTCTTTACCTACGCTGTTGTAATGGGTATGGGTTATACGTGGCAAGTTGCTCTGGCAGCGGTTTTCGTATCAGGCGTAATCTTCATCTTCTTAAGCATCTTTAAGATCCGTGAATGGATTATCAACTCGATCCCTATGTCTCTGCGTGTTGGTATCTCTGCAGGTATCGGTCTTTTCCTAGCGTTTATTGCGCTTAGCAATGCAGGCATCGTTGTTTCTAACCCAGCAACTAAAGTTTCACTGGGCGACATTACCGCGATTGCTCCTATCCTAGGCTCAATTGGTTTCTTCCTAACGATTGCTCTTGTTCACCGTGGCGTGAAAGGGGCAGTAATGATTGCGATTCTAGCTATCACAGCTCTTGGCATTGTTATTGGTGACGTTCAATACGGCGGCATCATGTCTACACCACCAAGCCTTGCTCCTACATTCATGCAGCTTGATTTCTCTGCTGTATTTGAAATCGGTATGATTTCAGTGGTATTCGCGTTCTTGTTCGTCGATTTGTTCGATACAGCGGGTACTCTGGTTGGTGTTGCAACGAAAGCAAACCTAATCAAAGAAGACGGCAAACTACCTCGCTTGAACAAAGCACTGCTTGCTGACTCTACAGCAACATCTATTGGTGCACTGCTAGGTACATCAAATACTACTTCTTATGTTGAGAGTGTTGCGGGTGTTGCTGAAGGCGGCCGTACCGGTCTAACGGCTGTTGTTGTTGGTATCTTATTCCTACTGGCTCTTTTCTTCTCGCCACTTGCAGGTATGATTCCGGCTTACGCAACATCAGGTGCACTTTTCTATGTAGCAATTCTGATGATGTCTGGCCTAGTTGGCATTGATTGGCGTGATCTTACGGAAGCAGCACCAGTCGTGGTAACATGTCTGCTTATGCCGCTGACGTACTCTATCGCTGAGGGTATCTCACTAGGTTTCATCGCTTACGCTGCAATTAAGCTGCTAAGTGGTAAAGGTCGCGACGTTTCACCTGCTGTGTGGGTAATGTCGGCTATCTTTATTCTTAAATACATTTTCGCTTAATCGTCTAGATTTCTGCTTAATCGCTGAAGAGGCTATGTTTGAAATAGCCTCTAATAACATGACAAAATTATTAGGTTTTATACTATGAGCAACAAATTCGTTATCACTTGGGACAACATGCAGACCTACTGCCGTCAACTTGCTGAAAAGCAAATGCCAGCAGAGCAGTGGAAAGGCATCTGGGCAGTAAGCCGTGGTGGTTTGGTTCCTGGTGCAATCTTGGCTCGTGAGCTAGGTATTCGTCACGTAGATACGATTTGTATTTCTAGCTACGACCACGATCACCAACGTGATATGACAGTAGTTAAAGCACCTGAAGGTGACGGCGAAGGCTTCCTAATCGTTGAAGACTTGGTTGATAGTGGTGACACTGCACGTAAGCTTCGCGAAATGTACCCTAAAGCGAAACTGATCGCTGTATGTGCAAAACCATCTGGCGCTGATTTGCTAGACGAGTACATTGTTGATATCGCTCAAGACACATGGATTGAGCAACCTTGGGATACTAGCCTAAGCTACGTAGAGCCAGTAAATCGCAAGTCAAAATAAGCGTAAACTTAGTTTTTTGAGATATGACCCTTTATAGGGTCATTTTTTTTTATATTATTAGTGACAACCATTTCTTATTAAGTATCCCAATGTCTGAACCAGAAGAAACGAGCTCGAACCTTTCGGAAACTTTGTTTGTAAAGCACAAGCAAGCGAAAGAGACCTCAATGTTGACACAATACATGCCAAGCTCTGAAGCGCTATTGGATGAGAAACGTGAACAGCAAAACTCATCATGGTATCGAAACCTAAGACGTCTTCAGTGGGTATGGCAAGGCGTTAATCCAATAGAGCAGGAAGCGGTATTGGCTCGCATCGCGTCATCAGATAACTCTCGTACAACCGATGAGTGGCTTGATACGGTCATGGGTTACCGAAGTGGTAACTGGGCATACGAATGGACCAAGCTGGGTATGCAGCATCAAAATCGTTCTAATGAGAAGAATGGTGAAGATATGGCTGAAGAGCTATTTTCCGCATCGTTGTGCTTCAGTATTGCGGGTTACCCACACCTCAAGAACGACAACTTGGCAGCTCAGGCTCAAGTGTTGGCCAACGCAGCGTATTCTGAAGCGATCAAGCACACTAAGTTGATCGTCAAGCAGATTGATATTCCATACCAAAACAAGAAGATCAAAGCGAACTTGCATCTAACCAAGACAGATAAACCACAACCGGTTGTGATTGTCAGCGCGGGTCTAGATAGCTTGCAAACCGATATGTGGCGCCTGTTTAGGGATTATTTAGCACCTAAGAACATTGCTATGTTAACGGTAGACATGCCATCAATAGGGCACAGTGCACATTGGCCGTTAACAGAAGACTCATCTTGTCTTCACCAAGCAGTGCTGAATGAATTGCCTAACATCCCATGGGTCGATCACCACAAAGTCGGCTTGTTTGGTTTCCGCTTCGGTGGCAATGCGATGGTGAGATTATCTTTCCTCGAGCAACATAAGATTAAAGCGTGTATTTCTTTAGGCGCGCCAATTCACGATATCTTTGTTCATGCAGACAAACTTAAGCAGATGCCTAAAATGCATCTAGATGTGTTGGCTTCGCGCCTTGGTAAAGGGGCGGTCGATATCAATAGCCTTTCTGGGCAGTTGATGGCGTGGTCACTCAAGGTACAAGGTTTGCTGTCAAACAGTAAAACCAGTGTTCCTATCTTGGCATTGGCTCTGGAAGGCGACCCGGTTTCACCGCCAATGGATAATCAACTGGTTGCTATTTACAGTGATTACGGAAAAGCGAAGAAAATCAAAGCTAAGTCAATTACACAAGGTTATGAGCAATCCCTCGAATTGGCGATAAAGTGGCTTGAGGATGAATTATTTAGATGACATTTCTCCTAAATTAGTTAAGCATGAAAAATGTACAAACTAAGTACCTGATACTCAGAGGTTATTTATAAAATCCAAATGCGTAGTTTCTACGTATAACAGTCTGAGTAACGTCATTCTTAACATTGAAAATGGAGATTCAATATGTCAGAAGTGACACAACAACCTACGCATTACCGCTTGTTGAATGTTTTAAAGGCGATCGGGCCTTACTTAAGGGAACCGCAATCAGAAGAAGGCCACTATATCTTTGATTGCTTGTCTGTATGTGTGAACGATAAAAAATCACCAGAAGAACGCGAGTTCTGGGGCTGGTGGCTGGAATTGGATAAGTCGGAAGAGGGATATTCGGCGAAGTACAATATCGGCAAGTACAACATCGATGGTAACTGGGATTCTTTGCCGTTACCTAAAAAGGCGGTCGCTGAGGTCTCTCGAACTCAAGAAGCCTTCCACAAGAAACTGGTCGATGAACTTCAAAGTAAGTTTGAAATCAGTATCCAATTAGACGAAGAGTCTGTCGAATTCGTCTAATTTTAAAGGTTACTCTTCTATATAAAGCAAAAAGGTGCGATTTCGCACCTTTTCTGCTTGTGAATTCCCCTTTTGATTGCTAAAACATCACCTCTTATTTGTTTTATCCATAAAAGACTTCATGACAACAAATCATCAAAGCGGGACAACAACACAGCGTAAAACTGTCGTTGTTAAACTGGGTACCAGTGTCTTAACTGGTGGAACATTGGCATTAGACCGCGCTCATATGGTTGAGCTGGTTCGTCAATGTGCTGAATTAAAAAAACAAGGCCACTCTGTGGTTATGGTTTCGTCTGGTGCAATTGCAGCAGGACGTGAGCACCTTGGTTACCCCGCACTTCCCAACTCAATGGCGAGCAAACAGTTGCTTGCGGCAGTTGGGCAAAGTCAGTTGATTCAAGTTTGGGAGTCTTTGTTTGCTATCTATGGCCTTAAGATTGGCCAGATGCTACTGACTCGTGCTGATCTCGATGATCGCGAGCGTTTTCTTAATGCACGTGACACGATCAACGCACTGGTTGAGCACGATATTATTCCGGTAGTAAACGAAAACGACGCAGTAGCAACCAACGAAATTAAAGTGGGCGACAATGATAACTTGTCGGCCTTAGTGGGTATTTTGTGCGGTGCTGATAAGCTTTTGCTACTAACAGACCAAAAAGGCCTGTTTACGGCTGACCCTCGTAAAGATCCAAATGCTGAGCTCATCAAAGAAGTGAAAACCATTGATGACACGCTGCGTAAGATCGCAGGTGGCAGCGGTACTACGTTGGGTACTGGCGGCATGGCGACAAAACTGCAGGCGGCTGACATTGCTCGTCGCGCAGGCATCGAAGTGATTATTGCTGCGGGCAGTGCTGAAAATGTGGTGTTTGATTCACTGAGTGATAACCCACAAGGCACACGTTTCTTGCCTTTAGCGGAAGCGCTTGAAAACCGTAAACGCTGGATTTTAGCGGGCCCTGCTTCAGCAGGTGACATCGTGGTTGACGACGGCGCAGTAAACGCAGTCAACACCAAAGGCAGCAGCTTGTTGGCGAAAGGGGTTGTTCGAGTTAAAGGCGAATTCTCTCGTGGTGAAGTTACCCAAGTCACAGACAGCAAAGGCAAAGTAATTGCGCGTGGTATCGCCAGTTATTCAAGCCAAGACCTAGCAAAAATTGCAGGCAAGCACAGTAAAGATATTGGCGACATCCTTGGATACGATTATGGGTCAGAAGTCATTCACCGTGACGACCTAGTTGTAATCCAAGAGTAGCTCGTGATGATAAGGTGAATCACCTTTTTGCATCCAAAGACAGACAGAATTTAGGGAGAGTTAAACGTGGATTTAACTAACATGGGTATCGCAGCAAAAGACGCTGCTTTCCACCTAGCGACCGCATCTACGGCGCAAAAGAATAAAGCATTGGCGATTATCGCTGATGAGCTAGAAGCAAACGCAACAACGATTTTAGAAGCGAACGCGAAAGACATCGAACTGGGTCGTGAAGCGGGTTTAACTGACGCACTGCTCGATCGTCTACTTCTTAACGAAGAGCGCTTAACCGGTATCGCTAACGATGTTCGTAACGTGATTAGCCTGAATGACCCAGTTGGCAGCGAAATTGACAGCAAAGTACTAGAAAACGGTATGTCACTGTCTCGCCGCCGCGTGCCACTTGGTGTGGTGGGTGTTATCTATGAAGCGCGTCCGAACGTAACCATCGATATTGCAGCTCTGTGTCTGAAGACAGGTAACGCAAGCATTCTACGTGGTGGTAAAGAGACGTTTTTCTCGAACATGGAACTGGTTAAGGTTATCCAGTCTGCATTAGAGAAAGCGGAGCTTCCAGCCGCTTCTGTTCAGTACATCGAGAAGCCTGATCGTGAACTCGTTTCTCAACTGCTTAAACTGGACGACTACGTGGATATGATCATTCCTCGTGGCGGCGCTGGTCTGCACAAGATGTGTAAAGAGAACAGCACCATCCCAGTAATCATCGGCGGCTTTGGTATCAGCCATATCTTCGTTGATGAAAGCGCTGATCTTGAGAAATCTGTCGATGTGGTCGAAAACTCAAAAGTTCAACGTCCATCGGCGTGTAACTCGTTAGATACACTGCTAGTGCATGAAGCGGTTGCTGAAGCTTTCCTAACTAAGCTGAAACAGCGTTTAGCCGGCAAGGTAACCTTAGTTGCTGATACCAGTGCAAAATCGCTGCTAGCGGGTTTTGAAGACCAACGTGATGCGGTTGAAGGCGACTTTGACACTGAATGGCTAAGCTACACGCTAGGCGTGAAAGTGGTAGCGGATGTGGCAGAAGCGATTGACCACATGCGTGTACACAACGCGAGTCATTCAGATGCGATCATGACCAATAGCTTAGAGAGCTCAGAGCGTTTCATTAACTCTGTTGGTTCTGCAGCGGTTTATGTGAATGCATCAACACGTTTCACTGATGGAGCACAGTTTGGTTTAGGTGCTGAAGTTGCCGTGTCTACTCAGAAATTGCATGCTCGCGGCCCAATGGGCTTAGAAGAGCTGACAAGCTACAAATGGGTAGGTAAAGCGAACTATTTAGTCCGCGGTTAACGCTGGTCGTTAATTTTACTCCTCAGCTCATTTTTGAAATGGCGGTCGAGTAGCAATAATCAATGAATCACCACACAAAAGGGCCTTAATTGGCCCTTTTTCTTTCCTAACGTTTGGCAATTCCGTTACACTGATATTCAATTATTTGGAGGTGATATGCATTGTCCTTTTTGTTCAGAGAACGACACTAAAGTAATCGATTCAAGACTGGTAGCCGATGGCCATCAGGTTCGTCGTCGCCGTCAATGCCTTGCATGTAGTGAACGTTTTACTACGTTCGAATCGGCAGAACTTGTGATGCCTAAAGTCATAAAGTCGAATGGAAACCGCGAACCATTTAATGAAGATAAAATGGTGGGTGGTGTACAGCGCGCCCTAGAAAAACGCCCAGTGAGTGCTGACGCGATTGAACTTGCGATCAGTACGATTAAGTCACAACTCCGTGCAACTGGTGAGCGTGAAGTACCAAGCGAGATGATTGGTAATCTTGTGATGGGCCAATTGAAAGAATTGGATAAAGTGGCGTACATTCGTTTTGCCTCTGTTTACCGCAGCTTTGAAGACATCCGAGAGTTTGGCGAAGAAATCGCTAAATTAGAGGATTAACTCCTCAATCATGTCAAACTTTACTCCCCTAGATTTTCAAATGATGTCGCGTGCTATTCAGTTAGCAAAACGCGGCATTTACACTACTGCGCCAAACCCTAATGTGGGTTGTGTCATTGTACAAACCGACGGTCAGATCGTTGGTGAAGGTTTTCATGCCAAAGCTGGCGAACCTCATGCTGAAGTACATGCCATGCGAATGGCAGGCGACAAAGCAAAAGGTGCGACGGCTTATGTCACGCTAGAGCCTTGTTCTCATTACGGTCGAACGCCGCCTTGTGCTGAAGGTTTGATTAAGGCTCAAGTAGCCAAAGTGATTTGTGCCATGCAGGACCCAAACCCAAAAGTCGCAGGTCGTGGTATCAAAATGCTACGCGATGCGGGTATTGAGGTTGAAATCGGTTTGCTAGAGCAAGACGCTCTCGACTTGAACCCTGCATTTATCAAGCGTATGCAAACGGGCATGCCATTCGTTCAGTTAAAGATGGCGGCTAGCCTTGATGGGCAAACGGCATTGGAAAATGGTCAAAGCCAGTGGATCACATCGCCAGAAGCACGTCGTGATGTTCAGAACTACCGAGCAAAATCAGGCGCTGTGTTGTCAACTAGCCAGACGGTGATTGAAGACAACGCGTCGTTGAATGTTCGTTGGGCAGAGTTGCCAAGCAGTATCAAAGGTCATTACGCTGAAGACGAGCTGCGTCAGCCGATTCGCGTGATTCTTGATCGTCAAAACCAACTGCGTCCTGAACTCAAGTTATTCCAGACTCCAACATCGGTGTTGAGAGTTGCCGAAGCATCTGCTGATATTGAAGTCGCAACCACAGATGCAGGTCAGCTCGATTTGCACGATCTGATGCGTCAATTACCTGCCAATCATATCGACCATATTTGGGTCGAAGCGGGCGCAACATTGGCAAAAAGCTTGATTGAAGAGCAGCTGGTGGATGAGCTAATCCTTTATTTAGCACCTAAACTTATGGGCAGTGACGGACGAGGTTTGATGGGGGCATTAGGGCTCACTTCAATGTCTGACGTTATTGACCTAGAAATTAAAGATGTTCGACAGGTTGGTGTGGATATTCGCATCGTTGCGAAACCCGTATTTCGAAACAGATAGTAACGAAACCACAGTGGAAATAGTTACTCCAACTACATACGTGTCGTTGACAACAAAAAGAGTTTTAAAATGTTTACAGGAATTGTAGAAGCCGTAGGTACATTGAGTGCAATCACTCCCCGCGGAGAAGACATCACCGTAACGGTTAATGTTGGTAAGCTTGATATGGCTGACGTTAAGTTAGGCGACAGTATCGCTACCAATGGTGTGTGTTTGACAGTTGTTGAATATAACGACCACAGCTACAGTGCAGATCTTTCGCTTGAGACCCTGAAAAAAACGGGTTTTGTCGATTACCAAGCGGGCGATAAAGTTAACCTTGAGAAAGCAATGTTACCAACCACGCGTTTCGGTGGACATATAGTGTCTGGTCACGTTGATGGCGTGGGTGAGATTGTTGAACGTAACCAAGTTGGCCGTGCGATTGAATTCTGGGTAGAAATGCCAGCAGAAATCTCAAAATACGTGGCTCAAAAAGGCTCAGTAACAGTTGATGGCATTAGCCTGACTGTGAACGATTTACGTAAGAACGCATTCAAGCTGACTATCGTTCCTCATACTTCTTCAGAAACCACCATCGACCAATTCAATGTCGGTCGTAAAGTGAATCTAGAAGTTGATGTATTAGCACGTTACATGGAGCGTTTACTGCAAGGTCAGCAACAAGAATCTGAGCCTGAATCTCGATTAACGATGGAATTCTTACAGCAGAATGGTTTTGCCTAACCGTTGATACAAAGTGCGTTAAGCGAGACTTTGTAAAGCGAAGCAATATCATCAGGTTTAAATAGTGTCGGTTCTAGGAAGCAGAACCATTTCAAAGGATATAGAACAATGCCAATTAGTACTCCTCAAGAAATTATTGAAGACATTCGCCTAGGAAAAATGGTTATCCTGATGGATGATGAAGATCGCGAAAATGAAGGCGATCTGATCATGGCAGCAGAACATGTGACGCCAGAAGCGATTAACTTCATGGCGATGTACGGCCGTGGTTTAATCTGTTTAACGTTGACTAAAGAGCGTTCAAACCGCATGGGCCTAGCGCCTATGGTTCAAGATAACAACGCACAGTACACCACTAACTTTACTGTTTCGATTGAAGCGGCAGAGGGCGTAACAACGGGTATCTCTGCATCAGACCGTGCAGTGACGGTTCAAGCTGCAGTGGCGAAAGATGCGAAAGCGGCTGACCTTGTTCAACCTGGTCATATTTTCCCACTGACAGCGCAAGATGGCGGTGTTCTAACACGCGCAGGTCACACGGAAGCAGGTTGTGATTTAGCTCGTCTAGCAGGCTGTGAGCCAGCATCGGTTATCGTTGAGATCCTAAACGACGACGGCACCATGGCTCGTCGTCCAGATCTTGAAGTGTTCGCAGAAAAGCATGACATCAAACTAGGCACAATTGCTGACTTGATCGAATACCGCAACAACACAGAAACAACGATTGAGCGCGTTGCCCAATGTCATTTGCCAACTGAGTTTGGTGATTTCGAGCTTGTGACTTACCGCGATACAATTGATAACCAGATCCACTACGCGATGCAAAAAGGTGACCTATCTGAAGGTGCTCCTTTGGTACGTGTTCATCTGCATGACACGTTCACCGATCTGCTTCATTCAGACCGTGGTACGGAGCGTAGCTGGTCGCTAGATAAAGCGATGAAGCGCATTGGCGACGAAGGCGGTGTGTTGGTTATTCTTGGCAACGAAGAGTCGTCTGATTCTTTGATTCACAAAGTGAAGACATTCGAAGCGCAAGACAAGAACGAGCAGCCAACTATGGCGAAGAAGCAGGGTACCTCGCGTCGTGTTGGTGTCGGTTCTCAGATTCTTCAAGACCTAGGCGTGCACGATATGCGTCTGCTTTCTTCAAGCTCTAAGCGTTACCACGCATTGGGTGGTTTTGGTCTTAACGTTGTTGAGTACGTTTGCGAATAAATCATGCGTCAGCGAGCAGACGTTTCTCCGTTTGTAGCGACATAATTTACCGATGATTTCAGTGGCTCTTTTGGTGATAAATCTTGCCAAAAGAGCAAAGTAGCCAAGTTCGACTCAATACGTGTTCAATACACAAACTTGGTTACTCGCTGTTCCTATATGCTTGGGATCAGCGCTGCATTATCATCTTTACATTGCCGGTGTCTGTTCTTCTAAATTACCATTAGATATTGCTCACAGTTTTGTGCTAGAATCCGGCGATTCTCACTTGATGAAAATAGTTAAAGGAAGGCTTATGAAAGTGATCGAGGGTGGCTTCCCAGCGCCAAATGCAAAAATTGCTATCGTTATTGCTCGTTTCAACAGTTTTATTAACGAAAGTTTACTTTCTGGTGCAATCGATACTTTAAAGCGTCATGGACAAGTAAGCGAAGACAACATCACTGTTGTTCGTTGCCCTGGTGCAGTAGAACTTCCACTTGTAGCGCAGCGCGTTGCAAAAACAGGTAAGTTCGATGCGATTGTATCTCTTGGTACAGTAATTCGTGGCGGTACACCTCACTTTGACTATGTTTGTAGTGAATGTAATAAAGGTTTGGCACAAGTGTCTCTGGAATATTCTCTTCCAGTAGCGTTTGGTGTTCTTACTGTTGATACGATCGATCAAGCTATTGAACGCGCAGGAACCAAGGCTGGTAATAAGGGTGCAGAAGCAGCACTTAGCGCACTTGAGATGATCAACGTTCTTTCTGAAATCGATTCCTAATGGGGGCCAGTGTGAAACCAGCCGCACGTCGTAACGCACGTCAATTTGCTCTACAAGCAATTTATTCTTGGCAAATTACTAAAGAAAATATTGCTACCGTTGAAGAACAGTTCTTATCTGGTGGTAAGTATGATGAAGAAGAGCATCATGCTGCAGAGCCTGCTCTTGCTATGCCAGAAACAGACGTTGCATACTTCCGCGACCTACTAACTGGTGTTGCTCTTAGCCACATGGAACTTGATAGCAAGCTTCGTCCATTCGTATCTCGCCCTATGCAAGATCTGGATCTGATGGAACTAGCGCTTCTACGTTTAGCTATGTACGAGATGACTCGTCGCGAAGATGTACCATACAAAGTGGTTATCAACGAAGCTATCGAGCTTGCAAAAGTATTTGCAGCAGAAGACAGCCATAAGTTTGTTAACGGTGTGCTTGATAAAGCTGCACCGCACGTTCGTAAGAAATAAGACGTTCGTATATTGAATCTAAAGGTCAGCTTTTATGCTGGCCTTTTTTGTAACTAAATTTCTGTAATATCCATGATTACGGCGATTTTTATGAGACTAAAGATAGGGCATGTGATGTCTGGCGAATTTAACCTGATTGAAAAATATTTTGTAAATCGACAACCACAACGTAAAGACGTTCTTCTAGCTGCTGGCGATGATTGTGCTTTGGTCAAAGCGCCGGGCAATGTTGAGATAGCGATCAGCACGGACACCTTAGTGGCTGGTACCCATTTCTTAGCTGAGGCGAATCCGGCTTGGGTGGCACACAAAGCGTTGGCTTCCAATATCAGTGACCTTGCTGCAATGGGCGCGACGCCTGCTTGGGTGTCTTTTGCTTTAACCATGCCTGAAATCGATGAAGCATGGCTTGCTCCCTTCTGTGACTCCTTTTTTAAACTCGCAGACTACTTTGGTATTCAGTTAATTGGTGGCGACACAACCAAAGGTCCACTAAGCCTGACACTGACGGTACAGGGCTTTGTTCCTGAAGGACGAGCGCTGCGCAGAGATGGCGCGAAAGTGGGCGACTGGATTTACGTAACAGGTAATCTAGGTGACAGCAAAGCTGGCTTAGAAGTGTTACTTAACCCTGAGCAGAACAGAGCGAAGCCCTATGCTGCTGAGCTTGAAGAGAGACATTATGTGAGCGCCCCACGAGTGTTAGCGGGTCAGGCTCTAGTGAACCTTGCTTCATCTGCGATTGATATCTCTGATGGCGTTATTGCTGATTTAAAACATATCCTTAAGCGTTCTCAAGTTGGCGCGAGTATTGATGTAAGCACGCTGCCTATCTCTCCAGAGTTACGTCAGTTCGCTCCTGATATCACTTCAGCTCAGCAGTATGCGCTAACGAGTGGTGAAGAGTACGAACTGTGCTTTACTGTACCAGAAGAGAATAAAGGGTCGCTGGAAAGTGCTTTGTCACACACTGGTACAAAAGTCACCTGCATTGGCCAGATAAGACCTGTAGAATATTTTGAATTACACAATAATGGTGAACCACTAAGCTGGAACTTAACTGGTTACGATCACTTTAAGGTTAATTGATGACAAACCCACTTTCTCTTATTTCTCTTAAAAATCCTTGGCATTTCTTAGCAACGGGTTTTGGCAGTGGCTTATCGCCTATTATTCCCGGCACAATGGGCACGCTTGCGTCAATTCCGTTGTACCTATTGTTGGTTCAGCTACCGTTTCCTGCTTACGTTGCCGTGGTGGTGGTAAGCTGCATTATTGGTATTAAGATCTGCCAAGTAACGTCTGATGATATGGGCGTGCATGACCACGGTTCTATCGTTTGGGATGAGTTTGCGGGCTTTTGGATCACCATGAGCTTAGTGCCTATGCTGAATATCCCTGCCGATGACTGGAAATGGCTTCTGACTGGTTTTGTGCTTTTCCGCTTCTTTGACATGGTAAAACCTTGGCCGATTGGTTGGCTAGATGCGCGAATTCACGGCGGCTTGGGTATCATGATTGACGATATTGTAGCGGGTATTATGGCGGCTATTTCGTTGTATGCCGTGGCACATTTCGCAGGTTGGTTAGTGTGAGTTAACTGAAGGGCTAAGGTTTAGTTGGCGATACACCAAACTAATTAGCAGATACTAAAAAGGTTGACCCTAGGGCCAACCTTTTTTGTTTGCGGAGCTTACGAGCTTACGTATTAAAGCTACTTGGCAAGATAGTCAGTGATAGACTTCTCAATGCCTTTCGCGTCCAAACCAAGCTCTTCATGCAGTTCGCCTTGCGTACCTTGAGCAATGAACTTGTCTGGTAGGCCAAGGTTCAATACTGGCATCAGCAGTTTCTCTTGCATCAAGAACTCAATCACACCTGCGCCCGCACCACCTACAATCGCATTCTCTTCGATAGTTACCAGTACATCGTGGTCAGCAGCAAGTTGTTTGATCAGAGCTTCATCGAGTGGTTTCACAAAGCGCATATCTGCAACTGTCGCATCGATGACGTCAGCGGCTTGAAGTGCACTCTCAAGGAAAGTACCAAAGCTTAAGATAGCGACTTTCGAGCCATCTTTTGTTTTTTCGCTTTCGCGAACGATACGACCTTTACCAATCTCAAGCGCGGTAAATTTATTTTGTATCTCAGTACCCATACCATTACCGCGAGGGTAACGAACGGCACTTGGACCTGTATGCTGGTGGCCAGTGTAAAGCATTTGGCGACATTCGTTTTCGTCGCTTGGCGCCATGATCACCATGTTTGGAATACAACGCATAAAGCTTAAGTCGAACGCACCTTGGTGTGTTTGACCATCAGCACCGACAAGACCTGCACGGTCAATAGCGAACATGACCGGTAAGTCCATGATAGCCACATCGTGGATCAGTTGATCGTAGCCACGTTGTAGGAACGTCGAGTAGATAGCGACAATCGGCTTATCACCCGCAATCGCCATACCCGTTGCTAGGGTCACAGCATGCTGCTCAGCAATTGCTACGTCGAAGTATTGTTCTGGGTACTCTTTCGAGAAACGCACCATGCCAGAACCTTCACGCATTGCAGGCGTGATCGCCATTAGCTTAGGATCTTGCGCCGCCATATCACACAGGAAGTCACCAAAAATCTTAGAGAAAGTTGGTTTAGAGCTGGTGCTCTTAGGCAGACTTGAGTGTGCTGGATCGAATTTCGGTACGCCGTGGTAACCGATTGGATCTTTCTCAGCTGGCTCGTAGCCTTTGCCTTTCTTAGTCATGATATGCAGGAACTGAGGGCCTTTAAGGTCTCTCATGTTCTTAAGCGTTTTAATCAGCTCATTGACATCGTGACCATCAATTGGGCCAATGTAGTTAAAGCCTAACTCTTCGAACATGGTGCCAGGGACAACCATGCCTTTTAGATGTTCTTCTGTACGACGAACCAGCTCTTTAATCGGCGGAACGCCTGATAGCACTTTCTTGCCACCCTCACGAATTGACGTGTAAAGACTGCCAGAAAGAACTTGAGCGAGGTGGTTGTTTAGAGCACCGACGTTTTCAGAGATCGACATCTCGTTATCGTTAAGGATAACCAGCATGTCATTGTGAATATCGCCCGCGTGGTTCATGGCTTCGAAGGCCATACCTGCGGTAATCGCGCCATCACCAATCACACTCACGACTTTACGGTTCTTGCCTTCTTTCTTCGAACTGATAGCCATACCAAGTGCAGCACTGATCGATGTTGAAGAGTGACCAACAGAAAGGGTGTCGTATTCGCTCTCTTGACGCCATGGGAATGGGTGCAGTCCATCTTTTTGACGGATAGTCGACAAGCGGTCGCGACGACCTGTAAGAATTTTGTGCGGGTATGCTTGGTGACCAACATCCCAAACCAACTGGTCAAAAGGCGTGTTGTACACATAGTGCAGAGCAACTGTCAGCTCTACTGTACCTAAGCCTGACGCTAAGTGACCACTTGACTGGCTCACTGAGTTAAGAAGATAGGTACGTAATTCATCACAAAGCTGTGTCAGCGTCTCTTTTGGAAGTAGACGCAAATCCTCTGGCTTATCAGCCAAAGCAAGAGTTGGGTACTTTGATATATCAAGAGTCATAGGTAATGCGCGCTTATTGTCTTAGTTCTTGCGCTCGATGACGTATCGGGCGAACTCTTCGAGTAACTGGGTATTGTATGGGATTGCAGCCAAAGCTTGAAGCGCTTCCTGTAGCAGAGTTTGCGCTTTTTCTTGAGCGCCCTCTAAACCTAGCAAAGAAGGGTAGGTGCTTTTGTTCAATTCTTGGTCAGAACCCTGTGGCTTACCCAAAGTTTCAGTATCGCCAGTGATATCTAAAATATCATCTTGAACCTGGAATGCTAATCCAATGGCGTCGGCGTACTTGTCTAATTGAGGCATCACTTCAAACGCTTTTTCGCCAGCAGCCAGAGCACCTAAACGAATCGCACATTTCATTAGCGCGCCCGTTTTATTGCGGTGAACTTCTTCTAACTCTTCTAGCGTGACAGAGCGGTTTTCAGCTTCAATATCAAGTGCTTGTCCAATGCACATACCTTGTGCACCAGAGGCTTCGGCTAGGCGTTGAATCATTCGAACGCGATTGCTTTCACCGTCAGCACTTAATGTACCTTCCGCAAGTATAGTAAATGCCAGAGTTTGTAGGGCATCGCCCGTTAAAATGGCGGTCGCTTCATCGAATTTGATGTGACAGGTCTGATGGCCACGACGCAGTTCGTCGTCGTCCATTGCTGGCAGGTCGTCGTGAATCAGAGAGTAGGCATGAATACATTCGACTGCAGAAGCTGGAGTGTCGAGTTCTTCAGCGGTGCAACCGAGCATCTCCCCTGTAATATAGACAAGAAATGGACGCGCGCGCTTGCCGCCTAAAAGTAACCCATAACGCATTGCGTTGATCAGGTTCTGATTTTGGTGTGGCAGGCGATCAAGCCAAAGGTTCAGTTGCTCGTTATTACGTGCCTGATAAGACAATAAAGTCTCGATCATAGGGGATCTCATACAATTCGTTATTCTGGTTGTGGGTTAAAGTCACTAAGTTCTGCGTTTTCATCATTTTGCAGTAGGATGCTAACACGCTGTTCAGCATCGTTTAGTTTGCTTTGACCGGCACGAGCGAGGGAGATACCTCGTTCAAATTTTTTCAGCGCATCATCTAAAGCTAGATCACCGTTTTCTAGTTGATCAACCAAGCCGTCGAGCTCTTCGATTGCCGCTTCAAAGCTCATATTTTCAGGTTTCTTAGTAGCCATAATAAATCTGCGTTTGGAAAGATGAACGAACGTTACCTTAGGGCGTTGAGATGGTCAAATGTAACCAATAAATTTTGCTAGAAAGTTCGTTTTTAAGAGGCTTGAAGCCACTTTCATCTAATAACCTCACCTTTATCGAGTTTATGACTGCTCGAGAACGGGGAAGCGGGTAATAGTTGTGATACAAAAAGCAAAAGTGTGATACTTAGGCCAAGAATTTACTAAAAGATCTTATAGTCTTGCCGATAAAAAGATTATCGTCGACATAGAGCTACAAAAAAGCATGAGGAGTGCTCAGTGGATTTAGCAACCCTAATAGGTTTGATTGGTGGATTTGCCTTTGTAATCATGGCAATGATCCTAGGTGGAAGCCTCGGGATGTTCTATGACACGACATCCATATTGATCGTGGTTGGTGGTTCAACGTTTGTTGTTCTGATGAAGTTCACCATGGGACAGTTCTTTGGCGCGACTAAGATTGCCGGCAAAGCTTTTATGTTTAAAGCGGATGAGCCTGAAGATCTTATTGCGAAAGTTGTAGAGATGGCTGATGCGGCTCGTAAAGGTGGTTTTTTAGCACTGGAAGAGATGGAAATTAACAACAGTTTCATGCAAAAGGGCATCGATCTTTTGGTGGATGGCCATGATGGAGATGTAGTTCGTGCTGCACTGCAAAAAGACATCGCATTAACCACAGAGCGTCATGAGCAGGGCGCGAAGGTGTTCTCTGCATTTGGTGATGTAGCACCCGCGATGGGTATGATTGGTACCTTGGTTGGCTTGGTTGCCATGCTTTCTAACATGGATGATCCAAAAGCGATCGGCCCTGCGATGGCGGTGGCACTTTTAACCACCCTATATGGTGCGATTCTTTCGAACATGGTGTTCTTCCCAATTGCCGACAAGCTTGCGCTGCGTCGTGACCAAGAGACACTCAACCGTCGTTTGGTTATGGATGGCGTACTCGCGATTCAAGATGGTCAGAACCCACGAGTAATCGATGGTTACCTGAAGAGCTACCTAAACGAAGGTAAGCGTACGATTGATGGTGAACCTGCGTAAGAGGAGTTGAAGATGGATGAAGAAAATCCATGTAAATGTCCTCCTCCGGGGTTGCCTCAATGGATGGGGACATTTGCTGACTTGATGTCACTGCTGATGTGTTTCTTCGTACTGCTGCTCTCATTCTCTGAGATGGACGTACTGAAGTTCAAACAGATCGCTGGCTCGATGAAATTTGCGTTTGGTGTACAAAACCGCTTGGAAGTGAAAGACATTCCTAAAGGCACCAGCATCATTGCACAAGAGTTTCGACCTGGTCGTCCAGAGCCGACACCGATTGATGTGATCATGCAGCAGACGATTGATATTACGCAGCAAACGCTTGAGTTTCATGAAGGTGAATCTGAGCGTGCTGGCGGTACCATGCGTGATCAAGGCAAGATGACCGGAGGCAAGTCGCCAGAGGTTTCGACTCACGACAATCAAAACTCTGAGTCAGACCAACAGCAACAACAAGCTGAAGCTCAATCGCAAGAGATGGAAACCTTGATGGAAAGCATCAAGAAGGCGTTGGAACGAGAGATAGACCAAGGCGCGATTGAAGTTGAAAACCTTGGCCAGCAGATTGTGATTCGAATTCGTGAGAAGGGTGCATTCCCATCGGGTTCTGCTTTCCTACAGCCTAAGTTCCGACCTTTGGTGAGACAGGTTGCTGAGTTGGTGAAAGATGTTCCGGGTATCGTTCGAATCTCAGGGCACACCGATAATCAACGTCTTGATTCCGAGCTTTATCGATCTAATTGGGACTTGTCATCACAGCGAGCAGTGTCTGTTGCTCAAGAGATGGAAAAGGTGCGTGGTTTCTCTCATCAACGCTTGAGAGTACGCGGCATGGCGGATACCGAGCCAGTCGAGCCGAACGATACTGAATGGCAACGTAGCCTCAACCGCCGCGTTGAAATCAGCATCATGCAGGGCGAGCCGCTTTACAGTGACGAAGTGCCTGTTATTAATGAATAGCCGATACGTGTACACACGGTAACATGCAGATAGCATCGAAAGCCCAACCTTATAATGAGGTTGGGCTTTTTGTTTGCTGGTCTTCAATGGTTCTCTCTGCGGCATTTATGTCGTTTCGAAACCTGCTACTGTTAATAACAAGCGGTTTAATGATGGTGTTACAGCAAGCACTCTTTTCCTTGCTTCACTTTCTCATGTATAATTCGCGCCCTTAGATTTAGATATGATCTATTCTTGCTTCAAGTGCTGTGTAAATTCTCTAATTTACTTGGCGATGAGCGTTTTCAAAATTTTGAACATTAATGTTGTGAAAGTACTATGAAATTTATTGTTAAGCCCCATCCGGAAATTTTTGTAAAAAGTGAATCGGTGCGTAAGCGCTTCACAAGGATTCTAGAGTGCAACATTCGTAACGTTATTCAACGTCGCTGTGAAAGTGTTGCGGTATTCAACCGTCGCGATCATATTGAAGTGACGTCTGAGAGTGACCAGTACTACGCAGAAGTGTTAGAGGCTCTGACTCACACTCCAGGTATTCACCACTCTCTTGAAGTTCAACAGTCTGAATTCAAAGACTTGCACGATATTTACGAGCAAGTACTAGAACGCAGCCGTGCTGACATTGAAGGCAAGACTTTCTCTGTACGTGCTAAGCGTCGTGGTAAGCATGACTTTACCTCTATTGAACTTGAGCGCTACGTAGGCGGCGGTCTAAACCAAGCAGTTGAGTCAGCGAAAGTTCGACTTAAGAACCCTGATGTAACCGTTAAGGTTGAAGTGGCTAACGACAAGCTAAACCAAGTTCTAGCTCGTCACAAAGGCCTCGGTGGCTTCCCTCTTGGTACTCAAGAAGATCTACTGAGCTTGATCTCTGGCGGCTTTGATTCTGGTGTTTCAAGCTACCTGCACATCAAACGCGGTTCTAAGGTTCACTACTGTTTCTTCAACCTTGGTGGCCCAGCGCACGAGATTGGTGTTAAACAAGTGGCTCACTACCTATGGAATAAATACGGCTCATCTGCAAAGGTGAAGTTCATTTCTGTAGACTTTGAACCTGTGGTTGCTGAAATTCTTGAGAACGTAGAAGACGGCCAAATGGGCGTTGTTCTTAAGCGTATGTTCATGCGTGCTGGTGGTATGGTTGCAGAGCGCTTCGGTATTGAAGCTCTAGTAACGGGTGAAGCACTTGGTCAGGTTTCTAGCCAAACGCTAACTAACCTTCGCCACATCGACAACGTGACAGATACTTTGATTCTTCGTCCGCTTATCAACTGGGATAAAGAAGACATCATCGACCTTTCTCGTATCATCGGTACTGAAGACTTCGCTAAGGTAATGCCTGAGTACTGTGGTGTTATTTCTAAGAAGCCAACAGTGAAAGCGAAGAAAGGCAAACTGGAAGCAGAAGAAGCTAAGTTTAACTTTGAAGTGCTGGATCAAGTGATCGAGAACGCTCGTGTTATGGATATCCGTGACATCGAGAAAGAGAGCCAAGAGCAAGCGCCTGAAGTTGAACAAGTTCAAGCTGTTGCTGAGCACGCTATCGTTCTTGATATCCGTAGCCCAGAAGAAGAAGACGAAAGCCCATTAGAGGTCGAGGGTGTTGAAATTAAACACATCCCATTCTTCAAGCTTTCGACTCAGTTTGGCGACCTAGACCAAGCGAAAGAGTACTTGCTGTACTGTGACCGTGGTGTAATGAGCCGTCTACAGGCACTTTACCTACAAGAGCAGGGCTTCCATAACGTTAAGGTTTACCGCCCATAGTGGTGTGTTGACCAAGCGTTAATCATTTTGCAAAGCCGTTTACTGAAAAGTAAGCGGCTTTTTTATTTTCTATTGTGAATGATTTACAGTAGTCAGACAGAGGCGTGAGTTTGGGCGTGCTATCGTCATGCTCAGCTTTGAAATTTTTGATTGATAGAAAGAGTGTGTTCTAAACGGGTTTATAAGTACCGAAGAAGTGTGAGTATCTTGAAGTATTCTGTTACTTTTTAGTGCAACTCAATGGTGCTATTTGTATGTGTTCAGTTGATTATTTGAGTGGGTGTCTGATTCTGTGATTGGCGATGAAAAATAATAAAGATTAATTAGCACAGCTATTGATAAACTTGTTGTTACATTTCTTTGCACATAAAAAAACACCGCCCATAAGGCGGTGTAAACAAATTTGACAGACAGGTCAAAATAAATACAGGAAGTACATGCCTCGTTTCAGTATAAACTGCAACAAAACATTTGGTAGAACTCTACCCAACTCGAAAAGAACGAGTTTGCAAACACAACATCGCAGGAGCTAAGCCAATTGATTCTAGAGAGAATCAAGCCGTTCAGGCTAGCTGCTGCGGGATGAAATATAGAATTTCTCTGGCTGCTAGGCAATGGACAAATTATAATGTTTCAGATAAAAAAAACTAATGCTTATTTAGAGAGTAACTATGTCTCGTCGATTACCCCCATTAAACTCGCTAAGAGTGTTTGAAGCTGCAGCTCGACACTTGAGTTTTACGCGTGCTGCAGAAGAGTTGTTTGTTACTCAAGCGGCAGTCAGTCATCAGATCAAAGCGCTTGAAGAATTCTTATCTTTGAAGCTGTTTCGCCGAAGAAACCGCTCTTTGCTGCTAACTGAAGAAGGTCAAAGCTACTTCTTAGATATCAAAGATATTTTCACATCACTAGCAGAAGCGACAGACAAAGTGCTGGAGCGAAGTGAGAAGGGCGCATTGACCATCAGTTTACCGCCGAGTTTTGCTATTCAATGGTTGGTACCAAGGCTCGCTGACTTTAATCAGCAAGAGCCTGATATTGATGTAAGAATCAAAGCCGTTGATATGGATGAAGGCTCGCTAACCGATGATGTAGACGTCGCTATCTATTATGGCCGAGGGAATTGGTCGGGGCTCAGAGCCGATAAACTTTACCAAGAATACTTAATTCCTCTTTGCTCAC
Source organism: Vibrio sp. 10N.247.311.47 (assembly GCF_041467535.1). Classification (NCBI taxonomy): domain Bacteria; kingdom Pseudomonadati; phylum Pseudomonadota; class Gammaproteobacteria; order Vibrionales; family Vibrionaceae; genus Vibrio; species Vibrio sp. 10N.247.311.47. The sequence goes on along the minus strand of NZ_JBFSUR010000024.1, from coordinate 16,703 downwards.
CTTCCGTGCTGCTAGGAGTAAAACCATTAGAATCTCTCAGTGATTTAGCATGTCATACGCTATTGCATGATACTTCTCGAAAGGATTGGAAACAGTTCGCTAAGCAAAATGGCATCGATGGGGTAAACGTTAATCACGGCCCTATCTTCAGTCACTCAACCATGGTGCTGCAGGCAGCGGCTCACGGCCAGGGCATTGCTCTGGGTAACAACGTGTTGGCGCAGCCTGAAATCGAAGCGGGTCGTTTGATTGCGCCTTTTGATGAAGTGTTGGTGAGTAAGAACGCCTTCTATGTGGTTTGTCATGAGAAACAAGCCGACATGGGTCGTATTGCTACCTTCCGCGACTGGATGCTAGCGAAAGCGCAAAGTGAACAAGAGGACTTACTCGATGAATAACGTCATCATTGATGGTGAAGACAATCCCATCACCTTTATCTTTGCCCATGGTGCTGGCGCAGGCATGGAGCATGAGTTCATGCAGTCGGTAGCCAAAGGGTTAGCCTTTAAAGGGATACGAGTGATTCGTTTCAACTTCCCTTACATGATTAAACGTGCTGAAGATGGTAAGCGTCGTCCACCTGATCGAGCCCCTAAACTGCTCGAAGCTTACCAAGATATTATCGGACAGGTTGATGCCGATAAGCTTGTGATTGGTGGTAAGTCGATGGGAGGGCGTATGGCGAGCCATTTGTCTGAACTTGATAAGGTGGCCGCAATGGCGTGTTTAGGCTTTCCTTTCCACCCACCAGGTAAACCCGAGAAATACAAAGGTGAGCATCTGGCTGAGTTAGCAAAGCCATGCCTCATTTTACAAGGTGAGCGCGATACCTTTGGTAAGCGTGAAGAGTTTGCTGATTTTGATCTGTCTGATTCTATTCGTGTTGAATTTATTCCCGATGGCGACCACAGCTTTAAACCTCGTAAGAGTTCTGGTTACACCGAGCAGCAGAATATTGCGTTAACCGTTGAGAAGTTATCAGCGTTTATCAAAGAGGTACTCAATGAGAAGTAAGTATTTACTCACGTTTGCTGGCATCTCTGGTGCGGTTGCTGTGATGCTTGGCGCCTTTGCAGTTCACGGTTTGAAAGCTATCTTGTCTGAATATCTGCTAGGCGTGTTTGAGACGGGTGTTCAGTACCAATTTATCCATACTCTAGCGATATTGGCGTGTGGCGCTCTGCTGCAGATGAAACTTGGCGCTAAATCACAAAAATATTTTTTCATTGCGGCAATTTGCTTTATCATCGGCATCCTTTGTTTTAGTGGCAGCCTTTATGGCTTGGCACTGACAGGAATAAAATGGTTTGGCCCTATCACTCCGTTTGGTGGTCTACTATTTATCATTGGTTGGGGAGTCTTCTCCTTCGCTGCTTTGAATATAAAAGAGGTAACTCAGTGAAACACGTACTACTTTATTGTCGCTCTGGTTTTGAAAAAGAATGTGCTGGCGAAATTCAAGACAAGGCAACACAACTGGAAGTGTTTGGTTTTCCTCGCCTAAAGAACAATACAGGTTTTGTATTGTTTGAATGTTACCAAGCAGGTGAAGCGGACAAGTTGATCAAAGAGATCGATTTCCAATCACTGATCTTTGCTCGTCAAATGTTGGCAGTGGCTGTTGAAATTAAAGATCTGCCGACTGATGATCGTATTTCTCCAATTCTTGAGGCGCTTTCTGAGAAAGAAGGTTTCCCTCGTTGTGGTGATATCCGTATTGAAACGCCAGATACTAACGAAGCAAAAGAGCTTTTGAAGTTCTGCCGTAAATTTACCGTGCCGATGCGTCAAGCGATGCGTGGTAAAGGCCTGATGACAGCGAAAGATAACGCTAAGAAGCCTGTGCTTCATTTATGCTTCATCGCTCCGGGCCACTGTTTTGTTGGTTACTCTTACCCAACGAACAACTCCCAGTTCTTTATGGGTATCCCTCGTCTGAAGTTCCCATCAGATGCGCCAAGCCGTTCTACATTGAAGCTAGAAGAAGCATTCCACGTATTCATCCCTCGTGATGAGTGGGACGAGCGTTTGGCTCCAGGTATGTGGGGTGTTGATTTAGGTGCATGTCCAGGTGGTTGGACTTACCAATTGGTTAAGCGCTCGATGTTCGTTCACTGTGTTGATAACGGCATGATGGCAGACAGCCTAATGGAAACAGGTCAAATTAAGCACCACATGGTGGATGGCTTTAAGTTTGAACCAGACCGTAAGAACGTAACTTGGATTATCTGTGACATGGTTGAGAAGCCAGCTCGTGTTGCTCACCTTATGGGTGAGTGGATCATCAAAGGCTGGGCGAAAGAAGCACTGTTCAACCTTAAACTGCCTATGAAAGGCCGTTACGATGAAGTACTGCAAGATATCGAGAACCTAAAAGTGTTCCTGATTGAGAACAAAGTGAAGTTCAAGATGCAGGCTAAGCACCTTTACCACGATCGCGAAGAGATCACGGTCCACATTCAGGCGCTTTCAAACATCTCACCGCACTAATATTTACGTTAGTGTGTCAGTGATAAAAAATGCTCCTTTAAGGGGCATTTTTTGTATCAATATTATCGAGTCACAGCGACTTAAGCGTTTGCTTCGTAACGAATATCTTGCAGGTTGAACCCTAAATCTATATCAGTTTTTAGAGCTGAAACCAACTTGCACACTCGTGCGGATTCGATGTGTTCATCGAACTTCTTACGATATTTTTTAGGTAAATCTTCAGCTAGGAATGCGGCTTCAATATCGGGGTAAGTCGTTAAGATCTCTTTGGCTGCTTTTGGTCCCACGCCTGGGATCCCAGGTACTTGGCTTGAACTAACGCCCGTTAATCCCCAGTAATCTGCAAGTTGCTCTGGTTTTACGCCGAACTCAGCTTCGATAAAGGGCTTATCTAACCAGCGATGTTGGAAGTAATCGCGGATCTGTAGTGTAGGTGATAACAGTTGGCAGTAACCTTTATCGGTAGAGATTATCGTAACTTTTTCACCATGGTCAGCCACTTTTTTTGCGAGTGTTGCTACTAAGTCATCAGCTTCATCGCCATCAGATAACAGCGAATCAATACCTAATTCCCACCAAGCTTGTTGGATAGTATCGAGGCCTTTCAGTAATGGCTCAGGCATTGGCTTTCGGTTTTGTTTATAGGCAGGAAGGACTTCTGCACGCCAGCCCCGATCTTGTAAGTGGTGATCGAATACCGCGATGATGTGAGTTGGTTTAGACTCCGCAAGAATCTTATTAAGAGTACGAGTCGTGGTAGTAATGGTTCTTGCTATATCGGTTGGATCCGGCTGAACTGAGTGAACGCGTCGGATTAGGTTCAAGGCATCGATAATAACAAGATGGATAGACATAAGTTTCCACTAAATAGGCAATAAATAAGGGGCTGCTAGCCCCTTATAGTAACGTATCACTTGGTGAGTTGAAACGCTGGTGACGTAAACGTCATGACTTGTTTAGCTTTATGCTTACGGCTTTGTTATCAGTCAGATATTATCATCAGCTGCTTGGCGCAATTTTATAACAAGGAACGTAGTCGGTACCACCCGGCAGTTTCATTCGATCTTGTTCAACAAAATCATTTAGCAGTTGATCCATCTTAGTCATCAACTCTTTGTCGCCATCAATGAGGAATGGCCCATGCTTCTCAATCTCCAGAATACCTTCGGCTTTGACGTTACCTGCCACAATACCTGAGAACGCTTTACGTAAATTCGCAGCAAGGCTCTCTGTTTTCTGATCCATGTGCAGATCGAGTGCCGCCATAGATTCGTGAGTAGGGTCGAAGGGGAGTTGGAACTCAGGCTCAATATGCAGTGACCAGTTGTAGCTGTAAGCATCGCCTGTTTCTTTACGGTGAGAGCGTACATCTGGCATTGCTTGCTTCATAATTTTCGCAGCACGTGCTGGATCATCAATGACAATTTCATAGTGCTTTTGCGCTTCTTCACCCAATGTTTCACCAATGAACTTATCAATTGAACGGAAGTAAGCCTCGCTCTCTTTAGAGCCAGTTAGAACGATAGGCATCGGTTGGTCTGCGTTGTTTGGGTGCATCATGATACCTAGGATGTACAGCAGTTCTTCGGCGGTTCCTGGGCCTCCAGGGAAGATTATGATGCCATGTGCCATACGAACAAACGCTTCAAGACGTTTCTCGATATCGGGCATGATCACCAGTTCGTTCACTATCGGGTTTGGCGGCTCAGCCGCAATGATTGATGGTTCAGTTAACCCTAAATAACGATGTTCAGTATAGCGCTGCTTAGCGTGACCAATAGCCGCACCTTTCATTGGCCCTTCCATCGCACCTGGTCCACAACCCGTACAGATGTTCAGCTCACGTAGGCCCAGTTCATTACCCACTTCGCGAGTGTACTGGTATTCAGTGGCATTAATTGAGTGACCACCCCAACACACGATCAGGTTAGGCTCGATGCCCGGCGTAAGTGCGCCTGCATTCCTCAGAATACCAAATACGAGGTTGGTAATGTGAGTGGCATTAGTCAGGTTGAGCCTTTGGTTATCTGCGAGGTGCATGTTGACGTAAACAATGTCACGCAGCACTGAAAATAGGTGTTCTTGGATACCCTTGATGATCTCACCATCGACAAAGGCATGCTCTGGTGGGTTGCTCAGCTCGAGTTTGATACCACGCTCACGTCGCACTACCTCAACATCAAACGATTGATACTTGTCGAGTAGCTCTTTGGAGTTGTCGGTGTGGCTACCTGAGTTGAGTACCGCTAACGTACAGTTACGATACAGTTGGTATAGATCACTAGACGCGGTTTTCTTAAGACGCTCAACCTCAAGTTGAGAGAGTAAATCCATGCTACCGGCAGGGCTGATATGAGTGATCATAGTGCCTCCTTGTTGAAAAGAGCAGGGGACGTTGAAGTGACCCTCTGGCTCGAGAGTGAGAAGCAAACGTTGAAAGTGTTTGGTTAAAGGTAGGAGAGAGTTAACCAGACGAAACGGATACGACAGCGTTGCTTGCCATGAATGCTTGTTAAGCGAATGTTAATCATTAGCTTAGCAAACATTGAGGGAAATGGTATGTGATAAGTATTTGAAAAAATGAAATAAATTAAATCTAGGGCTGGCCTAGTGCCAAACAAGTTGGTTGGTACCGCGTTGTTTTGCTTTATTTAGAGTCTTATTGAGTCGCTCTAGCACTTCTTCAGGTGTATCTGACTCTTTAAACTGAGTACTTGCCGCGCATAAAGTGATCGTGATTTGCTGGTCACGGAATTTAAAGGGCAGGCGGCTTACTTGAGTTTGAATGTTCTGAATCACCTGATGGCAATATTCATCGGTTTGCTCTGGCAGCAATAACACAAACTCTTCACCTGAAAAACGTGCCACAGTATCGGTGGTGCCTGCTTCTTTGGTAATAGTTCTTGCGATGATCTTGAGTGCTTTGTCGCCCGCGGTGTAACCAAAGCTATCGTTAATTGCTTTGAAGTTGTCGATGTCGAGCAGTACTACGCGTAGCGAGTGTTGCGCGCGGATCCAGCGGCGATACTCAAGCTCTAAGCGATCAGTAAAGGCAGTGCGATTGTAAACCTTGGTTAGAGGATCAAGCAGCATACGCTGAGCCTGATCTTCCAAGCGCTTACGGTAATCTTGCGTCACTTCATAGAGTGAATCTAACTGAGTCTTTCCGTAACTCATTCTCTCTATCAGAGCTTGTTCTTTTTGCTCTGCGTGGTTCAGCCTTTCCGAAAGAGAGGCGATTTCACTGAGTAGCGGATTAATCGACAGCTTTAAACTATCAATATCTTTCGCTTTATCTACCGAGCTTTGGCTTCTAGTGACTAGTTCATTTAACTCAGAGTTTAGACCTTGTCGGTGCTCAAAGTAGCTCTGGCTCTGGTCGGCATTTTGGTCTGCCGTTTTGATGCTGGACGCTAAAGAAGAATTAAGCTGATCGATGAATTGTTCAGACTTCTTACGTTCTAGGTTGGTGCCTTCAATAACCAGTTTGAGGATCTGAAGTGTTAGCTCAAGTAGGTTTTGTGTGGAAACACCAAGCAGCAGCTTCGCTCGAATATCGGTAAGCAGATCACCCGATTCACCCTCGAAGTCGAGTTCAGTGATCAGATGTTGTAGTTCGTTTGATAGGTCGGAAAGGAGCTCTTGTTCCGGAGAGTGCGCAGCGTCAGCAAAATGGGTGCGTGAGTTATTCGCCATAATCTTTATGGCACGCTCATAAATACCGAGAAGTTTCATGGCGTGGTCGACTTTCTGACTGCCATTGCATTCGGAGAAGCTAAGTAAGTTTCGTAGGTCGCGTTTGAGCTGTGCTGGAAGGCCAGTTATGCGCTGCAGCGTTTCCCCACTGTGCTTAATGCTATCGTCCAGATACCCGTTCTGTTTATCCATAGCCAACGTTTTCTGCTTAAGCATCCTTTCTAATACTGCCAGTTTTGGGATCATTGAGCTAATGTCTTTTTGCTTTTCTAGCTCTTCCCTAAGGGCAATGAGGTTTTCATCTAAATGGCTGTTACTACCAACACATGCATCACTTAAAGACGTGACGATACGCTTTAGAACTTTCTGTTCTCTAATAAACTTGAACGAGGTGTCTCTTTGCGTCAAACGGACCTGCTCCAACTGAGATTTCAGCTGGTGGAGTTGCGCCTGAATGTCTTTTTCAAGAATGCCCATAGATGTATTTATTAGCGCCGCGTAGACCGATCTCGATCATTTTGATGAAATTCCGTTACATCGATAATAACAAAACTAAAAATAAGGTCACGACTTGCTGCTCTTAACCGCTCGCAAATCAGTCATCTTTTAGCATTTTTTTGATGTTGTCCTCATTCTGGTACGAGGATTGTATTTTTATTAACCCTTGATTAATCGCATGTTTACACGCTTCTCTTATGTTACCAGTTGCAAGGCTCGCTGCTGGTGCATTATCGATAGCTTTTAGATAGACCCATTGGCTACTGCGCTCTTTGAGACTGATCTCACGGGCGAGATTGGTCGACATCAACAATACGTCGAGCAGCTCTTGATCGTTAATTGCGGTGTAAGCGCGTGGCAAGAATGGGTAGTCAGCGATGCCCATACGGACCGTTCGGTTGATGTTTCGCTCTGTTTCGAAGTCATTCACCCAAGACTGAATCTTTCTGAACATGTCCTCAGGCGACAAATCACGGTCCGCGTTTGGCTCGATATAAAGCAGGTTCGCATCCGAGAAGTGGTAGACACGAGCTGGGCCTTCAAGCTTAGATTTTAGGAATTCACCGAAAGCGTCTTCCAGTTCTAGACCGGCTTTGTAACCGTTCTGCGTGTACATATTGCGTAAGAACGGTAAATCAATCATCACGAAGCGTAAGCGGTCGTTGAGTGGCTCATGAATCAATTCGCCAAGTTGCCACTGTTCGAAGGTCTGGCTGGTTTGTTCCAGCGAGTTAGAGAGCTTCGCATTGAGCATTCTTAAGTTCGGAAGCTTTGAACGTGAGTGCGTAAATAGGTCGGTGCGCAGTGAGTCCACTTCTTTGGCTAAGGTTTGAATGAGATAGCCACGGCGCAGAACAAAGAAGAACAAGACAATGCTGAACAGGAATAGGGCGAACGATATTTTTTGGAACTTACGATGCTCCAGTTTGTATTGCTCTAGCTCTTGCGCTTGGCCTGCGTAGTGCAGGGTTTGTTCGGCAAATTCTTTCTGTTGACGGAACGCGTCTTCGCCAACACGGTTGAGTTTTTGCTGCTCTAGAGAGACAAGGCTGTTGTATTGCTTGAGGTTTGCCAATGCTTGCTGTGGACGACCTGCCTGTTCATAACCCAAAGAAAGTAAGTAGTACGAGCGTTGTGAAAGGCGCATGTTCTCTATCTGGCGTGAGATCTCAAGTGCACGTGTCGCATGCTTTATCACGTCTTCGCTTTCTTGTAGGTGATACGCTAACCCTGCAGATAACAGTGCAGCACGGCCTTCCAGCTTTGGAATGTCGGTATATTCCAGCAGCTCAAGGGCACGGGTTAGGTACTGTTCTGCTAGAGGGTAGTTATAAAGGCGTAAGTAGGTCGCCGATAGACTTAGTCGGATATCAATGACTTGGTGGATATCTCGGTCAGTGCTTTCGTGATCAAGAACGTTGAAGAAGTGTACCAAGGCAAGGTTATATTTCCCTTGATAGAAGTACACATCCCCCATTTTCTTAAGCACTTGTGCTAAGACAGGCGAGTTTTCAAAGTTGTCATAGAAATCAGCGGCTTGAGATAGGTGTTCTAACGCTTTATCCAACACTTGGCGCTCAAAGAAAAGCTGCGCAAGTAGGCGGTTGACCTTGGCCAAACGTGAACTTAGATTGCCCTCTACTGATTTCCAGTAGCCATACAACAACTCGGATAACGCGTGGTTGTACTCTTTGTGAGTCAGATAAAACTCGCCGACGGAGATATGGTAGTCGATGGTGACTTTTTCAGAGTAACGTTGATCGAGATAGGTTTTGGCTTCTTGATAGAACTTTTCGGCTTCATCGATCTTGTTGTCGTAAGAGGCGATGTCGGCTTTCAACATGATCAAGCGATAGGTAATGCCTTCCGTTAAGCGTAAGGTTTTATTCACCGACTCTAGATTTGTTTCAATGTTAGTGAGCTCTGATTTTGCTTTGGCTGATTTTCTATCACTCAGCCAAAGTAAGCGAACTTTTAGGATCTGAAGATCTATTTTTAGGTAATCAAGCTTATAGGTTTGCGCTAGCTCGGAGGCTTTGTCGATGTGCTGAATCGCAATACGCATATTGCCAAGGTTGTATTCCGCTTTGGCTAAGATCTTATACGCATCGATACTGCTGTTTGGTGTTCGAATCGAGGAGTCTGTCTCTTCGCGAGAAATAGCTGAAGGGCTTTTCTCGCGTTGATCAGAAAGGACATGCAGCGTTAGGTAGCTGTTGGCCATTTGTTTTGCTTGGCTCGGCTCGATCTCAACCAAATTATTGGCTTCATTGAGTAGCGCCGACGAATAAACCGACGCATTGACCGATGTGCTTAAGCTTAAAATAAATAGACTAACAACGTATAACCAACGCATTTCAATGTCCCTTTAAAGATTTGGTAGGTTCAAATAAGTGTGGGTGGTTCTCGCCTGATTATTGGCGAGCCATACGCTTATTGTGGCTTGGTCTATCTTGCTCTGTTGAACGGTATGGGTTGATATCCAGACCACCACGACGTGTGTAACGTGCGAACACAGTTAGCTTCGAAGGTGCACAGTATTTCATGATGTCAGTGAAGATACGCTCAACACATTGTTCGTGGAATTCATTGTGCTCACGGAAAGAAACTAAATAGCGTAGCAGAGCTTCACGGTCAATTTGCTTACCAGAATATGCGATCTCAACGCTGCCCCAATCCGGTTGATTGGTGATCAAACAGTTCGACTTCAATAGGTGGCTGTGCAGTGTTTCTTCAACGTCTTGTTCGCCAGCAGCGCCTTCAAGCAGCGACGCTTCAAAGTCGTAGCTAGTGATTTGGATGTCTTGGTTGTCGATACAGTCACCTGCCATCGTCACGATAGGTTGGTTAGTGTAGTCGGTTACTGAGTTTACATTCACAATCACCGTTTCGCCTGCACATGCCGACAAATCTTGGGTCAGGCGCTCGGTTACTTGATCCCAGTTTTCAAATTGAGTCTGGTTGTAGCTGTTCAGGTACAGCTTGAAAGATTTTGATTCAATTAAATTTGGGCTGGTTGCTGGGATGAAAACTTCACCGACAGCCACTTGTGGTAGACCATTGGTGTTTAGCCACGAAAGCTCGTACATCGTCCAAATATCATGACCAACAAAAGGCAGCTCGCCGTTTAGCGCAAGATCATCGCGATTAAGGCTACGAGGCACTGGTTGCAATAAACTTGCATCGTATTGGTTAGAGTACTCAGTTTTTTGGCCAAGGGTTAAACCCGCTAGCTCTTTTGCGTCAGAATATTTGCTCATACTTTCGTTTCAAATTCGATTAGAATGGGGTCGATTTTACTGAATCCCCCTTACCCTGTCATTAAGTCATCGCTTAATCGGCGCGGAAAGGGCTCGGATTCTATTTATTATTTTGTGTTTAGGAGATTTTCATGACTCAACGTGCTCAAGACGCACTACTTTCTTTTAGTCAGCGATACGTTGACGCGTGGCAGCAGAAACACCAAAGCTTACCTCGTAATGAGGAGTTGGTGGACATCGTATCGCCATGCGTAGAAGAAAAGAGTGGCGATGCCGTGTTGTGGAAGCACTATCCACGTGAGCAATTCGCGGATTTCACCAACGTTGAAACCGGTATTGAGTTGACTCTGCATGAAGACATCAAAACTTTCTACGGCGCACAATTCAGCGCAGATATGAACGCAACTTTCGATGGTAACGAATTGACTCTGTTACAGATTTGGAGTGATGAAGACTTCGAATGCCTACAAGAAAACATTTTGGGTCACCTAGTAACTCAGCGTCGCTTGAAGCTAAAACCAACGGTTTTCATTGCCGCGACCGATGCTGAGCTGGATGTTATCTCTATCTGTAACCTAACGGGTAACGTGATTTTGGAGCGCTTAGGTACCAAAAATCGTGATGTGCTCGCCGAGACATTGGCAGAATTTTTAGAAAAGCTACAACCAGCGGTATAAATAGATGTACGTACTAGAACTTCAATTTGAGTGTTTTGATAACACAACGGTAAGCGCTGTCGACAAGGCGGTTAATGGCTTAATGGATGCACTTCGTTATAACGGACAAGTGTTAGGTCGTGAGTTCCCAATCGTGATGGGCGATGGGGAATTCTATGTTCGCGTTGTGTGCCCGGAGCAAGATAGCTTGCACCCGCGGAATCACTCAGACTTTGTGAAAGTGTGTTTTGATCGCTTGTCTAACGCGAGCCTACTAGCGCCTAAAATGCGTTTGCTCGGTCGAGATCTGAACTCAGAAGAAGTGGCAGAAGATGAAACACCAAGCTGGCAGGTGTTATACACGACATTCGTGCACACCTGTTCACCGCTGCGTAGTGGCGATAGCTTGCTACCAATCCCTTTATATCGCAATCCACCTACCTTCAATGGCGACCATAAAGCCGTGTTGAAATGGCAGACCGAATGGCAAGCCTGTGATGAAGTACAAATGGGTGGTGGTTGTCGCGCGGAACATGCAACGCTAACCGAGATCAGTGACACGAAGAGTGTGCTGTTTAAACGCGGTTGGGGTCTAAGAGGGCGCATTGAGTATCTGACTAAGGTTCCAACCTACTACTACTTATACCGTGTCGGTGGGATCAGCCTGAAAGATGAAAAAGAGCGCAAATGCCCGCAATGTGGTGGTGAATGGCTGCTAGATGCGCCTATCCACGATATTTTCTATTTCAAGTGTGATGACTGCCGATTGGTGTCAAACATCTCTTGGGATCACCTGAAGTAATCGACTTTGTTTCGCTTAAATCTGAGATGCTTTACTTTCTAGCAAATCTTTATCATTAAAAAAGGGGCTGACGTTATGTCAGCCCCTTCGGGTATCTATACAGTGCTGTCGTTTAGTTGATTACCAACCTTTAACGACGCCACCTTGGAAGATGTCAGAAGCTGCGTTGTACACTTCTTCAGTTTGGTAAGCTTTAACGAAGTTTTGTACGTTTTCAGCGTTTAGGTTGTCTTCACGAGAAACGATTAGGTTTACGTAAGGAGAATCTTTGTCTTCAACGAATACGCCATCTTTTTGTGGAGTCAGGTTGATAGAGCTCGCGTAAGTTGTGTTGATGATAGATAGAGCAACATCATCAAGAGAACGTGGCAGTTGAGCTGCGTCTAGTTCAACAATCGTTAGGTTCTTAGGGTTACCCACGATGTCGCGAACTGTAGCTAGAAGACCTGCGCCTTCACGAAGTTCAAGAAGACCTTGTTGCTCAAGAAGAAGTAGAGAGCGACCTAGGTTTGTAGGGTCGTTTGGTACAGCAATACGAGCACCGTCTTGGATTTCGTCTACAGATTTCACTTCTTTAGAGTAACCCGCAATTGGGTAAACAAACGTGTTACCAGCGATAGTTAGCTTGTAGCCACGGTCAGCCACTTGCTGATCTAGGTACGGTGCGTGTTGGAATGCGTTGATGTCGATAGAACCATCATCTAGAGCTGCGTTTGGTGTTACGTAATCCGTGAAAGTAACCAGTTCAACGTCTAGGCCGTATTTCTCTTTCGCTACTTTAGCTGCCACTTCAGCAACTTGCGCTTCTGCACCTGCCATTACGCCAACTTTTACTTTAGAAGTATCCACTTCTTTATCACCACAACCTGCTAGAACTAGCGCTGAAGCTGCTGCTGCGATAGTTAGTAAACCTTTAAGGTTAAATTTCATAATAATCTCCTTTTAATAAATCTATTTAATTAGGTTCAGACGACTCTAATCTTTATGTGTGAGTCTTTATCTGTGGTCAACGCGGCGAACTAATGAATCACCGATTGATTGAATAATTTGTACCAGCACAATCAACATCACTACTGTCACAGCCATGATGGTCACATCGTAGCGGTGGAATCCGTAACGAATCGCGACATCACCTAGGCCACCACCGCCTACAGTACCGGCCATTGCTGAGTAGCTCACCAGAGTCACTAGCGTAATCGTTACTGAGTTGATGATAGTCGGTAGTGCTTCTGGAAGCAGAACCTTATTGATGATTTGTGTTGGTGTTGCGCCCATTGATTGGGCCGCTTCCACTAGACCTGTTGGTACTTCAAGTAGTGCACTTTCGATAAGTCGAGCCACGAATGGGATAGCGCCAATCGTCAGTGGAACAATCGCTGCTGTTGTACCGATGAAGGTACCAATCAGCATCTTAGTCAGTGGAATAATCGCAACCATCAAAACTAAGAAAGGTACTGAACGACCCACGTTCACAATCGCACCTAGAATCTTGTTTACTTTGGTGTTCTCTAACAGGCCACCTTTTTTAGTCGTATGCAGAATCACGCCTAGTGGAATACCGACCGCGAAGCCAACAATGCCTGCAACAGCAACCATGTAAAGCGTTTCGCCTGTTGCGCCTAATAGAAGGTTACCGTTAAGGCTGATCCAGTCAGCAATCTCGTTGAAACTAAAGGACATAACCAAGCACCTCTACTTTTACATTGTTGTCGCGTAGGAATTGGATAGCAGCATTATCATCTGCTTCATTACCGAACAGTTCAGCGACCATCATGCCGAACTTCACGCCACCGGCGTAATCAAGGTCAGAACTTAAGATGCTGACATCGATATTGAATTTACGTGCGATTTGCGTCATTAGCGGAGCATCGACCGTTGCACCAGTAAACTCAAGACGCACCAGCGGGTAGCTGCTGTTTACGCGAGTCTCTTGCAAACGTGCTTGGTAATCTTCAGGGATCGTCAGATCCAACGTTGAGCGAATAAACTGATGCGCTAGCTCTGTCTTCGGATGAGCAAAGATGTCACCGACTGTACCTTTCTCTACCAATTCACCGCCGCCAATGATCGCAACCTCGTGACAAATGCTTTTAACCACATCCATCTCGTGTGTAATAAGCAGGATAGTGATGTTCAGCTTGCGGTTGATTTCACGCAGCAGCTCAAGGATAGATTGAGTTGTTGCTGGATCCAATGCGCTGGTGGCTTCATCACATAGCAGTACTTTCGGGTCAGAGGCCAGTGCGCGAGCAATCGCCACACGCTGCTTTTGACCACCACTTAGGTTTGCCGGGTAGGTGTCACGCTTATCAGCAAGGCCAACCAGTTCAAGTAACTCGCTGACTTTCGCTTCAATAATCGCTTTATCTTTACCAGCAAGTTCTAGAGGCAGTGCTACATTGTTAAATACAGTACGAGAAGACAGCAGGTTGAAGTGTTGGAATATCATGCCGATGTTACGGCGCGCTTCGCTAAGTTCTGATTTGCTGAGTTTTGTTAGGTCGATACCGTCAACAATCACTTCACCAGAGGTCGGAGCTTCCAACATATTTACACAACGGATCAGGGTACTTTTGCCTGCACCAGAAGAGCCGATGACTCCAAAGATTTGACCTTGAGGAATGTGGAGGTTGATATCAATTAAGGCATTGATTTCTTTAGTGCCTTGATAAAAAACCTTGTTGACTTGATTCACTTTAATCATAGAGAAACCCGTGCAGGTAGAACAGAATAATATGTCGATAGCTCGCTCGATTTACAGACGATGCTATGGTGTTCTATGATCTAAGTCAATAGGTATTTTTACGTCTAGACGGCTAAACGTCGATTGTATGGCTAAGCTAGAAACAAATCGTTAACGAACGCAAAACTAAATAGATAGTGATGAAGCAAATAAAGCGTGTAATAATTAATGATTAATAGAGAGTTGATAGAGAACAAAATTTTGTCTAAACCTGCTGTTTTTTTAGATCGTGATGGAGTGATTAACGTTGATCACGGCTACGTACATGATGAGCATGACTTTGAATACATCGATGGTGTGTTTGAAGCGGCGAAAGCGTTTAAAGATATGGGTTATTTATTGGTGCTAGTGACCAACCAATCTGGTATTGCTCGCGGCATGTTTAGTGAAGACCGTTTTCTTTCTTTAACGCAGTGGATGGATTGGAACTTTGTTGATAATGGTGTCGAGCTCGATGGCATTTATTACTGTCCTCACCACGCTGAGCACGGTATTGGTGACTACAAGCAAGATTGTGAATGTCGTAAGCCAAAGCCAGGCATGTTCATTTCTGCTCGTGACTTTCTGAAGATTGATATGGCTAACTCGGTCATGATCGGCGATAAAGCGGAAGACATGATGGCTGCAGAAGCAGCAGGTGTTGGTACTAAAGTCTTGGTAAGAACGGGTAAACCCATCACTGAAAAAGGTGAAGCGTTGGCTAGCGTGGTACTTGATAGCATTAAAGACGTACCCGCTTTCTTAAAAGGCTAAACGTTTTATTTATCACTAAGGTATGGACCTATCATTAGGCACTTACATTAGGTTTGTTCGAACCTGTGAATAGGCTAAGTGTCGTTGACTATATAAAGATGAGGAACGAAGTATGAAAGCTATGTTGGTAGCATCTCTATGTACAGTAGCATTGGTTGGGTGCTCTAAATCAGCAGCCCCTGAGACTGATAGCGCAACATCGAATGATCAATTCGCGACTTATCAATGTGAGTCTGACGTCTCGTTTGATGTGTCTTACCTTGATAATGAAAAAGCGGTACTACGCTTGCCTGATAATGAATACCGCCTGACTCAAGTTCCAGCGGGCTCAGGAACCAAATACATCTTAGATGATGGCACTTCAGAGATGATTAACAGCATCACTTTGCGCACGAAAGGTGACAATGCGCGTCTAGAACTTGGTCGCGTAGTCTATCGAAATTGCCAAAAGTAAGTCATAGTAAGAACTGCTAGTATTTACAAACAGTTAAGTGAGGGAATCTACCCTCACTTTTTCTTCTCTTCCCTTTAACGTTAGACTTTTTATGAGCAAAAAACTCACTATTCTTGATATTGCAAAGCTGTCCGGTGTTGGTAAGTCAACCGTATCACGCGTTCTGACCAATGATCCAAAAGTGAAACCTGAAACCCGTGAAAGGGTGGAAAGAGTAATTCAAGAATCTGGGTACACGCCTTCAAAATCTGCGCAATCGATGCGCGGTGGCAGCCAAAAAGTCATCGGCGTGATTATCTCTCGTTTGGACTCTCCCTCTGAAAACAAAGCCGTTAGCACGATGCTGGCCGAGTTGTATCGAGCGGATTACGATGTCGTGATCATGGAAAGCCAACTTGATAGAGATAAAGCCAATGAGCACCTGCAAGTTCTAAAGCGTCGTAACGTTGATGGCATTATTGTATTTGGTTTTACTGACTGCGATATTCCGGCAATCGAAGCTTGGGAACACAAAGCGGTGGTGATTGCTCTGGATACCGAGAACGTGACGTCGATTAACTATGATAACCAACAGGTGATCAATAGTGCGTTAACGCATTTAGCAGATCAGGGGATCTCTGAGGTTGGCTTCATTGGCGTTGATCCTAGTGATAAATCAACCGGTGAACTGCGTCTTAAGGCTTATCTCGAGTGGTGTGAAAATACAGGTTCAATTGCGAACTATCGTACTGGTCAACTTCATCACGAAAGTGCTTATCAGCTGGTGGATGAGGTGTTAACTCCCGCGACTCAAGCGATCGTTTGTGCCAGTGATACGCTGGCTCTTGGTGTAATCAAGCGTCTGCAAGAACTACAACGTGAAGATGTGGTCGTCACTGGCGTTGGTGGTAATGATCTTCTCTCTTTCTTATTCCCACGAGTATTTAGCATTGATCCTGGTTACCAATCTGCAGGTAAGTTGGCTGCTAATCTATTGATCTCTCAGCTTTTAGGCAATTCAGAGATCTCTCATCATACGCAATCTCCTATTCTATAATCCACTCAATTAAGCGAAATTGAACGGCTTAGATTAAAATTAGAGTGTGATCTCTTTCAATTAATGGGATTGTTCCCATTTTAATTTATCATTCATACGGGCATTATAATAACCGTGATTGGGAATGTTCCCATAAATCTAAGTCTGAGTGATTATAGCTTGCATGGTTTAGATGAGTAATTGAATGAAACCAGGGGGGGGGGGGTAGTATGAGTAAGATAGCCAAGCAAGCCCTGTCTGTTTTACAAATCGCCGCGCCCCCGCGCCCGCAGCAATTATGGGGTTTGCCGTGTTCTGGTTGAAAAAAAAGGGGGG